>RFUP01000431.1 GCA_009922885.1 Paracoccaceae bacterium | reverse complement strand
AGAGAGAAAGAGAGTCTGAGAGGAAGAGAGAGGAAAGAGAGGTGCTAACCTCTCGGAAGGGTGCTAGAGGGTAAGAACCTCACCAGACCAGAGGGAGCGCCCCAGCATGGCCGGAAGACCGACACTCTGTACGCCTGAACGAACCGAGAAGATTCTCGCGCTCATCCGTGAAGGCAACACGAGGCGGTGCGCTGGAGAGTGCAACGGCATCGCCTACAACACGTTGCGTCAATGGGTGCAGCTTGGGCGAAAAGGCCAGGAGCCCTATGCATCCTTCGCGGCAGGGATGGAAAAGGCCGAGGCAGAGGCCGAGGCGTGGCACGTGTCAAACATCAAGCGACACGCGGACCAGAGCTTCGCGGCGAGTGCATGGTGGCTTGAGCGCGTTCGCTTCAAGACCTACGGCAAGCGCGACGTGAGCTACGAGCGCGAGCGGCGCATGGAACGCATGGCCAGCAAGATGCAGCTCGACGAGATCCCGCTTGCGGACCTCGAGGCGATGGTGGCGGCGGAGAAGCGGCGAAGGGGAATCCCCCTCGAAGTGCCGGGCGTGCAGTGATCCGAATCCGCCCGGCTCGGGAGACCGATGCGGCGTACGTGGCAGCGACGGCACTGAAGCAGGCCGGGCGCTTCGTGCGTGCCGTCGACCGCGAGGAGCTCGCCCTCGTGGTGCGTGCGATGCTCTCGAGCTCCCGAATCGTCGTGGCGTGCTCCGAGACCGACGAAGACACGCTGTTGGGGTGGGCCGCCGCGATTGGCGGCGCACCGTGGTTTCGCTTCGTGGCGCGTGACGCACGGGGTAACGGTATCGGCGCACGCTTGCGCCTGGAGGTGGTGCGTGGAAGTGACGATCCGATTGGTCTCCGCGGTGCACGTGGACGCGAGGATGCAGGAAACGATTCGGGTGCCCGAGGAGCGCGTGAGCCTCTCGGCTTTTGGGGTGCTCGTCCGTGACGGCTCGGGCGAGCTGGAGCTCGAGTTCAACCCGCAGGGTACGCTGGCCGAACGCATGCGCGCCGGTGGCGCGGGCATTCCCGGCTTTTACACCAAGACCGGCGTGGGCACGGTGATCGCCGAAGGCAAGGACCACCGCGATTTCAACGGCCAGACCTATATCCTCGAGGAAGGCATCTTTGCCGATCTGGCCATCGTGAAGGCCTGGAAGGCCGACACCACCGGCAATGCGATCTTCCGTAAGGCGGCGCGCAACTTCAACCCGCCAGGGCGGCACGCGCCGCGCAGGAACTGCAGGACGGCTGGTACGTCAACCTCGGGATCGGCATCCCGACGCTGGTGTCGAACTACATCCCCGAAGGCATGACCGTGACGCTTCAGTCGGAAAACGGCATGCTGGGCATGGGCCCCTTCCCCTACGAGGGCGAAGAAGACCCCGACCTGATCAACGCGGGCAAGCAGACCATCACCGAACTGCCGCACACCAGCTATTTCGACAGCGCCACCTCCTTCGGCATGATCCGGGGCGGCAAGATCGCCATGGCCATCCTTGGCGCCATGGAAGTGGCCGAGAACGGCGACCTTGCGAACTGGATGATCCCCGGCAAGCTGGTCAAGGGCATGGGCGGCGCCATGGACCTTGTCGCCGGTGTCGGCCGGGTTGTGGTGGTCATGGACCACACCAACAAGCATGGTGAAAGCAAGGTCCTGAAACAGTGCACCCTGCCGCTGACCGGAGCGGGCGTGGTGGACCGGATCATCACCAACCTCGGCGTGCTCGACGTGGTCGAGGGCGGCCTGCGCATCGTGGAACTGGCCGAAGGCGTCAGCGAGGACGACATGCGCGCCGCAACCGAGGCCACGCTGGTCTGACAGACACCCTCTGAAACATCCCAAAGGGCCGGACAAGACAACAGTCCGCCCCCTTGGGATGCCTACCCATCTGGATTGCTCCACCGTTACGATTAGTCAATGGAGGACGGGGTATCGCAAACAAGCGGCATAAGCACGAGGAGCTGCTTCACAAGTTATTGCAACTTGACGTTATTGTCGATCAATGCGAGGCGACAGTATCTTGAAAGGCCCGCAGCTCAGATGTCTGGGTCTACGAGCCCCTGCGAGATCAGGCAGGCCTTCAGATGCTTGAGCCGACTACGCACCTTCCGGCCAACCTCCGCCGCGAAGCGGGCCTTCTGGCGCTTCTCTTTGGTGTGCCGCCCGTGGGTGGTTTTGGCGTCTATGAGGCGCTGTAGGCCCTCTGGCGT
>RFUP01000044.1 GCA_009922885.1 Paracoccaceae bacterium | reverse complement strand
CGCGCGGTGCATTCAACTCGCTCCTCGCCGCCGAAGTGCCTTCCGCCGGAATCGCCGCCGCCTCGGGCGGCAATCACGGCGCGGCTGTGGGCTATGCCGCCCATACCCTCGGCCACAAGGCCCGCATCTTCGTCCCCGAAATCGCTGGCCCCGCCAAAATCGCCCTGATCCAGCGCACAGGTGCCGATCTCGTCGTCGTGCCCGGTGCCTATTCCGATGCCGCAGCCGCCGCCGAAGCATATATCGCGGAAACCGGCGCGATGCAGGTCCATGCCTATGACGCTCCTCATACGGTGGCAGGCCAAGGCACCCTGATGCTTGAGTGGGAAGATCAAGGCCTCAAAGCCGATACCGTCCTCATCGCGGTCGGCGGAGGTGGCCTCATCGGTGGCGCGCTCGCTTGGCTCAAAGACCGCCGCAAGGTGGTCGCGGTCGAGCCTGAAACCTGCGCCACCCTTGCCAATGCCCTCGATGTCGGCCCCGAGACCGAAACCAACGTCTCGGGAGTCGCCGCCAACGCCCTCGGGGCCCGCCGGATCGGCCGCATCGCCTATGGCCTCGCCAAGGATCTGGAAGTCCCCTCCGTCCTCGTGACAGACAGCGCGATCCTCGCCGCGCAAAAACTCCTCTGGGAAGAAGCCCGCCTCCTCGTCGAACCCGCAGGGGCCTGCGCCCTCGCAGCACTCCTATCTGGTGCCTACGTGCCAAGACCCGGAGAAAAACTCGCTGTCCTCCTCTGCGGAGCGAATCCAGCCCCTGATCCATTCGGATGACGCTCTAGGCTTCCCTTCCGTCGCATTGCACCGCGCGCCTCTCCCGTATAGAGGCATTTCAAGACTGACATTAGCGAACGGGGGAGTAACCATGTCCAACGCTGCACTCGAAGCCGCCATTGAAGCCGCGTGGGAAGCCCGCGACACCATCACGCCCGCCTCCAAAGGCGAAGCGCGCGATGCCATCGAAGCCACCCTTTCGGCGCTGGACAGCGGCAAACTCCGCGTGGCGGAACGTCAGGCAGACGGCAACTGGCACGTCAATCAGTGGGCCAAGAAGGCCGTTCTCCTCGGCTTCCGCATCAAGGATATGGAAGTCCACTCCCACGGTCCGCAGGGCGGCACATGGTGGGACAAAGTGGATAGCAAGTTCGCCAACTGGGGCGAGGCCGAGTGGAAAGCCGCAGGCTTCCGCGCCGTCCCGAACTGCGTCGTCCGCCGCTCCGCCTATATCGCCAAGGGCGCGGTCCTGATGCCCTCCTTCGTCAACCTCGGCGCCTATGTCGATGAAGGTACCATGGTCGACACTTGGGCCACCGTCGGCTCCTGCGCCCAGATCGGCAAGAACGTGCACCTCTCGGGTGGCGTGGGCATCGGCGGGGTGCTCGAACCGATGCAGGCTGGCCCTACCATCATCGAAGACAACTGCTTCATCGGCGCGCGCTCCGAAGTCGTGGAAGGCTGCATCGTCCGTGAAGGCTCAGTCCTCGGCATGGGCGTGTTCATCGGCAAGTCCACCAAGATCGTGGATCGCGAAACTGGCGAAGTCATGTATGGCGAAGTGCCCGCAGGCTCCGTCGTGGTCGCAGGCTCGATGCCCTCGAAGAACGGCATCAACCTCTACTGCGCCGTGATCGTGAAGCGTGTGGATGCGCAAACGCGCTCCAAGACCTCGATCAACGAGCTGCTGCGCGACTGATCCTCTGCGCCTCGGGGCGGCTCTTCACTGGGCCGCCCTTCGCTTTGCCTCTGGCAAAATCCTTCGCATCGCCTTGCGTGCAAATAGGCCATCCCGCCTTTTGCCGCCGCTGCAAAACCTGCAACGCCTCTTTCCGCTTCAGGATCCGCCCCGCAGGCTGGCTCGATGGGAGCGAGAGCAAATCCTCCTCCCCAACACCAAGCACCTCGCTCAACTGGGCCTTCCGTTCGTCCCCGATCATGCGAAGCATCTGCTTCGACATCAAAAGCGTCTCGCAGCCGATGCCCTCTGCCCAGACCACCTCATGATGATCCAGCAATAGGTGCACATAACTCACCTCCACAGGTGCCTCCACCTGTCGAACGCCGGGCAACCCCACAAACATCAGCGCCGGCACCAATCGCAGCTTTCCACCCTTCTGGAACGGCGGCAGGCAAATCCGATGCTGCGGCGAGAGGTAGAGCGTTTCAAGTGGAAACCCGTTGCCCATCGAACCGGGCTTGAATTCGATCGGCCAGCATTTGTCCGAAGGTTCCACATGGGTCCGCGTCGCAATCCACCGGATCGGAGCCGCCGCGCCACGCTCTGTCAGCACGAGGTCGCCAATCGCCAGATCCTCAACGGCCCTTGGTCCGTTCGGTGTCGCGATCCGCGTCCCAAGTCCGAAGCAAACGGGGCTCAGCGTGTTGGCGTTATAGCCAATGGGATCCAGATTCACGACAAGCGCAACCGCGCCCAAGAAGCTCGGCTGGCCATCAGGATAGGCAAAAACAAATTTCCCGGTCGCATTATCTTCAAAGAGGATCACGTCTCGCGGCACACCGAAAGGCACAATTATCCCAAAACCGATATCCATACCCGGCGTCACGGTTCCGGATCCGAGCATCGTCATGGTCCGCCCGCCAACCGAAACCTCTTCACCGAGATAGAGAACTCCGGTGTCGTCAATAATGTTCACGCCTGTGGTGGCCGCCGAAAAGTTGCCCAGCAACACGTTAGTGTTGCCGCTAAACAAAGCGCCTAAGGTAATGCCGAAATTGAAAAATCGGTAATCCACAGGGATAAGCATGAAGAACTCGCGGAAAGAAATGCCTCTAATTGCGCTACCCTAAAGTAGAGGGGCAATTGGACTGGTAGAGGGCGCTTTTATGGCCAGAATGCGTAGTATACGGCGAGATTTCGGAATACTTTTGGATCAGCTCAAACCGCCGCAGCCCGCAGTATTTGCGAACTTCGCGCCGGGGTGCTAACCACGCGCCTCGAATCCATTCCCGAAAAGGCCCCGCCATGACCGAAAAACAGAAGAGACCGCAAAAGGTCTACACCCTCCTCGTTGAAGTGGGCCGCAAAGCCGAAGACGGGCTTCCCGAAGGCTCCACCGGTGCCGCACTCATGTGCTACGCCTCCGGTGTCGACGAGGCTGAAGCCGTGCGGGAAACCGTCGCGATCCTCAAACAAGCCGATCTCGCGCCCCTCGATGTCACGGGCTACGGCACCTTGGAAGAACGCCTCGCCGAAGGCCACGAGATCGACGACGAAGAGCGCGAGTTGATGGACCGCGCCCTAGAGGAAAACTCCGTCATCGTCGCCCAGATGACCCCCTTCTACGATGGCGACAGCACCTCCGCGATGCTCTCCGACACCATCCACTGAACGCAAAAAGGGGGCCGCGAGGCCCCCTTCTCGTTTCCGCGCTTCAGCGTTCTCAGATCCGCTCGATCGCCAACGCAATTCCTTGGCCACCGCCAATGCACATGGTGATCAGCGCGCGCTTGCCGCCGATCCGTTCCAGCTCGTACATCGCCTTCACCGTGATAATCGCACCCGTCGCGCCCACAGGGTGGCCCAGCGCAATCGCGCCGCCATTCGGGTTTACCTTCGCCGGATCAAGGCCCAGCCCCTTGTTCACCGCAATTGCTTGCGCCGCGAAAGCTTCGTTCGACTCGATCACGTCGAAATCGGTGATCTTCAGCCCCGTCCGCGCAAGGAGGTTCTCCACTGCCGGAACCGGGCCAATCCCCATCACCTCGGGGCGCACACCCGCATGGGCATAACCGATCACGCGCGCACGCGGCTTCAAGCCTGCCTTCTCAGCCACATCGGCCCGCGCCATCACAATCGCCGCGGCACCATCGTTGATGCCCGAAGCATTGCCCGCCGTTACCGTGCCATCCTTCTTGAACACAGTCTTTAGGCCCGAAAGCGCGTCAAGGCTCGTCGCTTTCGGATGCTCGTCCGTGTCGAACATCACCGCTTGGCGCTTCACAGTCACTTCCACCGGAACGATCTGCTCCTTGAAACGGCCCGCCGCAATCGCCGCCGCCGCACGCTCCTGCGATTGCAGCGCGAAAGCATCCTGATCGGCGCGGCTCACGCTATGCTCCGCCGCCACGTTTTCAGCGGTCACACCCATATGACCCGTTCCGAAGGGGCAGTGCAGTGCACCGAGCATCATATCGAGCGTGCGGATATCGCCCATCTTCGCGCCCCAGCGCTGATCCGGCACGATGTAAGGCGCGCGGCTCATGCTCTCTGCGCCGCCCGCCAGCGCATAATCCGCATCGCCCAGCATCAGGTTCTGCACCGCCGAAACGATCGCCTGCGCCCCCGAGCCACAGAGGCGGTTCACGTTCATCGCAGGCGTCGTGTCGGGAATGCCGGCTCCCATCGCCGCCACACGGCTCAGATACATATCGCGCGGCTCGGTATTGATCACATGCCCGAACACAACATGCCCGATCTGGCCCGGCTCCACGCCCGCCCGCGCCATCGCTTCCTTCGCCGCGATGCTGCCCAAGGTCGACGGCGGGATCGCCGCCAGCGAACCGCCGAAAGTGCCAATCGCAGTGCGCGCACCGCCCAGAATAACGATATCGGTCATGTGTCTCTCCCTAGTCACGAGTCGTGCAAACGCTAGCCGATGCCGCGAGGGAAAGGGAGTGCAACGCTACGGCAAAAGCGCCACGCGACCTTGCCCGGACAACACGTAACAATCCGTGCCCTCGAAAACCGCCGCCGTCAGATCCCTCCCAAACGCCGCCCCGCTATCAAGGTTGATCCGATTGCCATGATGCTCCGGCGCCATAACCGCCGTATGCCCGTGCACAATCAGCTTCGGATGCGGGCGTGGATCATCCAGAAACACGTTCCGGATCCAGCACAAATCGTCTTCCGTCTGCTCTGCCAAAGGCACGCCCGGCCGGATACCCGCATGGGCGCAGAAAAAATCCCCCGCATCGAACGAGGGCAACAGCCCATCCAGAAAATCGATATGAGCCTGCGGTACTGCCGCCATCGCTTCGGCATGAATCTGGTAATACCGCATCTGGTCCGTCACCATGACGCCATAAGAGGCCAGCATCTCCCGCCCGCCGATCTTGGGCGCAAGCCAGTCAAGCCCGATCAGGATTTGCGGATCATACATCGGCTCCGGCTGCAAGAACCGCGCGGCCAAGCGGTCATGATTGCCTTTCAGCACATGCCAATCCCGCCCCTCGGCTTGCCCTTGCATCAACGTCTCGATCACCCGTCGGCTATTCGCCCCCCGGTCAATCAGATCGCCAAGGAAGATCACCCGCCCGCCGCCATCTTTCTCGATGCGCTCAAGCGCCGTTTCCAGCTGCTCCAATTGCCCGTGAATATCGCCAACAACGTAGATCATGCCCGTCCCTCCGTTCAGGCTAGGCATAGCCCGCGCCTCACGCAGAGGCCAGCGCTGGATCCGGCAGGAAACGATAGCTTTCCAGATTCACATCCCCCGACCACCGCCACATCGCCAGCACACCGCCCTGTGTGCCGAACGCATGTGGCATATGCGAGGGGTGATGGATCATCTCGCCAATCTCCCGCTCCCGCCTATCATCGCCCGCCGTCCAGAGCGTATCGCCCGCGAGGATCACATAGGTTTCGTCGGCGTCATGGTCATGTAGTGGATAATAGCTGCCAGGTCGCTGGTAATAGAGCCCGCACCGCAGGTTCGGCGCATAGATCGGCCCTTCCGGCCCCATCAGCGTCGAAACCGTGTAAACCTTCAATTCCTCGGGCACCACATCCCCCACCGGATTGGTGTCCCACGGAATAAGATGCTGCGCCGCCAAGAGCGCCTGCGCCGCCGGATGCGGGCTTGCCAGCAATAGCGCCCGGATCGCCGCATCATCACTGCACTGAGGCTGTTGCGCCGGAACCAACCCACCCCGCAGAAGCGCCTCTCCCGTCGCCTCCGCCTCTGGCCGCTGGAACGTCACCCCTTCCGCACGATAGATATTCGCCAATGCCGCCAAAGCCGCATCCAGAAGTTCCCGCTCCAGCATCGCACCACTCCAATCCAGAATGGTCCAGCTTTCCCCACGAAGGGCGCAATCGGTCGCTCCAGTTTCCGACTCGGATTGGTCGTTTTAGCCCTGCCTTGGCACAAACAAAAAGCGGCCCCGCGAGGGGCCGCCCGTTGCTTCGGAGTGATCCGAAATCAGAGTTCGAACTGCAGCGGTGCCACTTGCTGGAACAGACCCGTCTTGTTGAGCTGCTCCAGAATGGCGGCAGGCGGTGCCGCGTCGAGGTAGAGAAGCGCAATCGCTTCGCCGCCCGCTTTCGCGCGGCCCAAGGTGAAGTTCGCGATGTTCACACCGGCTTGGCCCATGGTCTGGCCCAAGGTGCCGATGATGCCCGGAACGTCTTCGTTCGTGGTATAAAGCATGTGCGAACCGACTTCCGCGTCGATGTTGATGCCCTTGATCTGGATGAAGCGCGGCTTGCCATCCGAGAAGCAGGTGCCTGCCACCGAACGCTCGCGCTTCGCCGTCACCACGGTCACCTTGATGTAGCCGTCAAACGCGCCCGACTTGTCCTGATTGGTGGTCGAAACTTGAATGCCGCGCTCTTTCGCGATCACCGGAGCCGACACCATGTTCACGTCGGGGTTGGTGGCCTTCATGATACCCGCGATCACCGCGCTGTTCATCGCCTTCAGGTTCATCCCGGCAACAACACCGTCGTAGAGGATGTTCACGGCCTTGATCGGCTCGTCGGTCATCTGGCCGATGAACGCACCGAGGTGCTGCGCCAGCTTGATCCACGGCCCCATGACCTTGGCTTCTTCCGCCGTCACCGACGGCATGTTGAGCGCGTTCTGCACAGCACCCGTCAGCAGGTAATCCGACATCTGCTCGGCCACCTGAAGCGCCACGTTTTCTTGCGCTTCCGAGGTCGACGCGCCCAAGTGCGGGGTCACAACCACGTTCGGCAGCCCGAAGAGCACGTTCTCTTTCGCCGGTTCCACCGAGAACACATCGAACGCAGCACCCGCCACATGGCCAGACTTCAGCGCATCCGCGAGGGCTTCTTCATCCACAAGGCCGCCACGGGCGCAGTTGATGATCCGCACACCCGGCTTGGTTTTCGCCAGCGCTTCACGGCTCAGGATGTTCTTGGTCTGCTCGGTCATCGGCACGTGCAGGGTGATGAAATCAGCGCGGGCCAGAAGCTCTTCCAGCTCCACCTTCTCAACTTTCAGCTCACGCGCCCGCTCTTCCGACAGGAAGGGATCATAGGCCACAACCTTCATCTTGAGGCCAACGGCACGGTCGCAAACGATCCCGCCGATGTTGCCTGCACCGATCACACCGAGGGTCTTGTTGAAGAGTTCCACACCCATGAACTTCGACTTTTCCCACTTACCCGCATGGGTCGAAGCCGAAGCTTCCGGGATCTGGCGTGCCACGGCAAACATCATCGCGATGGCATGTTCTGCCGTCGTGATCGAGTTCCCGAAGGGCGTGTTCATCACGATGATGCCCTTCTTCGAGGCTTCCGGAATGTCCACGTTGTCCACACCGATACCAGCGCGGCCAATCACCTTGAGGTTGGCAGCTCCAGCAATGATCTTCTCGGTTACTTTGGTGGCCGAGCGGATCGCGAGGCCGTCATAGTTGCCGATGATTTCCAGCAGCTTCTCTTTGTCCTTGCCAAGCTGCGGCTGGAAATCCACGTCAATGCCGCGATCCTTGAAGATCTGCACGGCTGCATCGGAAAGTTCGTCGGAAATAAGTACGCGGGGGGCCATATCTCTGGTCCTTTTGTCTGGATTTGGGGAGAGAGGGCGGGTGCATCCCCGCCCTTCAGGCTTATGCGACAGGCGGGCAATCCCGCCCGGAAATTATGCGGAAAGCGCCGCGATCTCGGCTTCGAACGCCCATTCGAGCCACGGCATCAGCGCGGCCACATCGGCGGTTTCCACCGTGCCACCACACCAGACCCGCAGGCCCGCAGGTGCATCGCGGTAAGCCCCCACATCCAAAGCCACACCGGCCTTTTCAAGGCGCTCTGCCACAGCCTTCGCGAAAGCGGCACCATCGGTGATGCGGTCATCCGTGAACTTGAGGCAAACCGACGTGTTCGAACGCGTTGCGTCATCTTCTGCGAGGTTCGCGATCCACGGCTTTGCAGCGCAGAAATCCCAGATCACTTTCGCATTGGCTTCGGCGCGTGCGATCAGCCCCTTGAGGCCACCCACGCTCCGCGCCCAGTCGAGCGCCACAAGGTAATCTTCCACAGCCAGCATCGAGGGCGTGTTGATCGTTTCACCCACGAAGATGCCTTCGATGATCTTGCCACCCTTGGTCATGCGGAAAATCTTCGGCATCGGCCATGCAGGCGTATAGCTTTCCAGCCGCTCCACAGCGCGCGGGCTCAGCACGAGCATCCCGTGCGCCGCTTCACCGCCGAGCACCTTCTGCCACGAGAAGGTCACCACATCGAGCTTGTCCCACGGCAGGTCCATCGCGAAAGCTGCCGAGGTGGCGTCGCAAATGGTCAGACCCGCACGGTCCGCCGGAATGGCATCGCCATTCGGAACCCGCACGCCCGAGGTCGTGCCGTTCCAAGTGAACACCACATCCGTGTCGAAATCGACATCTGCGAAGTCCACGATCTGCCCGTAGGGCGCTTTCTTCACTTCCGCATCGATCTTCAGCTGCTTGACGGCATCCGTCACCCAGCCCTCACCGAAGCTTTCCCAAGCAACCATCGTTGCTTTGCGGGCACCCAGCAAAGACCACATCGCCATTTCCACCGCGCCCGTGTCAGACGCAGGAACGATCCCGATGCGATAGTCGGCGGGGATGCCCAGAATTTCACGCGTTCCCTCGATCGCGGCTTTCAGCTTGTCCTTGCCAACAGCGGCACGGTGCGAGCGGCCCAAAGGCGCGTCCGCAAGCATATCCAACGAAAAACCGGGGATTTTGGCGCAGGGGCCAGACGAAAAACGCGGATTAGCCGGCCGCGCTGCCGGTGCTTCAATAGCCATGTAGCTACCCTCTCAGATAAGCGCTCCTCGTTGGGGAGGAGTGTCCCGCCGCCAGAGCTATTCGCAGCCGCAGAATCCCACAAGATCGAAAATGTCGCAGGCGCGGCGCTTCTGATCGAAAAACCGACACGAATTGGAGCGCATCGGAAACTTCGTTAAGCGAAACCGCCCGCGCTGCATGCTGCGCCTGCATCCCGCAGTCTGGTTTTTCATCCCCTCATGTGGCATGGCCCCACCTGCACACACCGGAGGCCCCTATGTTCACAGCCACGCTCATCTCCCGTCCCGACGGCCTTGAAACAGCCCTCGTCGAAGCCCTCCGCAACGCATGGGGCGGGTCCGAAGCAGTTTGGCTCTCACGCGGCGAAGCCGCCGAATTCCGCCTCCCCGAGATGCCCGATAACCGCTGGGACGTCTGGGAAGACCTCCAGCGCCAAGCCGTTGATCTCGTGATCCAACCTTCGGAAAATCGCAAAAAGAAGATGCTGCTGGCCGACATGGACTCGACCATGATCCAGCAGGAATGCATCGACGAACTCGCCGCCGAAGCCGGCGTTGGCGAACACGTCGCTGCCATCACCGCCCGCGCCATGAACGGCGAGCTGGATTTCGAAGCCGCCCTCACCGAACGCGTCGGCCTTCTGAAAGGCCTGCCCGAATCCGTCATCGCCAAAGTGCTGGCCGAACGCATCACCCTCATGCCGGGCGGCGCTACGCTTCTGGCCACCATGCGCACCGCAGGCGGCCACGCGGCGCTCGTCTCGGGCGGCTTCACCGCCTTCACCCAAGCCATCGCCTCCCGCCTCGGCTTCGATGAAAACCACGCCAATATCCTCTTCTCCGAAGACGGCGTCCTCACGGGCGAAGTCGCCCGCCCGATCCTCGGCAAACAGGCCAAGGTCGAGGCGCTCGAACGCATCACCGCCCGCCTCGGCATCTCCGAATCCGATGTGATCGCCGTGGGCGACGGTGCCAACGATCTCGGTATGCTTGGCCGCGCCGGAACAGGCGTTGCCCTCCACGCCAAACCTTCCGTGCAAGCACAATGCGAGGTCCGCGTGAACCATGGCGACCTTACCGCACTCCTCTTCCTCCAAGGCTACGCCCGCTCCGAATTCGTCGAAGCCTGAACACGAAAAACCCCCGCTTGGGGTTGCCAAGCGGGGCAGGTGAGGTGGGTGCGGCGGAAGTCAGGCCCGGCGCACCCGGCGGTGTCCAAGATCAGCCGCGCGAGGGCCTAGGCCTCGCCGCGCGGCTCAGAATTTCAAAAGAATGGGCTTAGTGCTCCATCTCGGCGCGAAGCTGCTGGCGCAGCACGTCGATCGGCACATTCTTGCCCTCGCGGCGGTAGCACCAATAGGTCCAACCGTTGCACGAAGGCGCGCCTTCCAGCGCCGCACCAACTTGGTGGATCGACCCGTTGATCCCGTCCGCCACCAAGCTGCCATCGGCACGCACTTTCGCGGCCTTGCCGTTGATCGAGGTCAGCACCTCGCCGGGGCGCAGCATCCCGCGCTCCACCAGCTGGCCGAACGGAATGCGCGGCTCGGCGCGCTTGCCCGTCGTGGTTTGCAACGCGACACTGTCGAACTTGCGCACCGAAGCGATCCGCTTTTCCGCCACCTTGCGATAGCTTTCCTCGCGTTCGATCCCGATCCAGTCGCGGCCCAGCATCTTCGCTACAGCACCCGTGGTGCCCGTGCCGAAGAACGGATCCAGCACCACATCGCCCGGCTTCGTCGAAGCCACCAGCACGCGGTGCAACAGCGATTCCGGTTTTTGCGTCGGATGCGCCTTGTCGCCGTTGTCGTCTTTCAAACGCTCACCACCATTGCAGATCGGCAGAACCCAATCCGAACGCATCTGCACGCCGTCATTCAGCGTCTTCAGAGCTTCGTAGTTGAAGGTGTATTTCGCCCCTTCCGACTTCGACGCCCAGATCATCGTTTCATGCGCATTGGTGAAGCGC
>RFUP01000430.1 GCA_009922885.1 Paracoccaceae bacterium | reverse complement strand
GGATTTCCTCGGATCATCCGGCCTATTTCTACACGCTGCGGGCGGCGGATGTGCCGCAGCGTGATCTGGTGAACCAGTTGCTGGCGGAACTTGCGCCGAAGGATGTGCGGCAGTTGTTCATCTGCCATAAGGCGCTGTTCTATCGGCTGTATCGGGGCTGGAGCGAGACCAAGAAATCCTATGTGGCGGATTTTCTGGCGCGCGAGTATCAGGTGGACAAATTGGGAACGCGGGCGCGGCTTTTCGGGCATGAGGCGGCGATGGAAGAGCCGGTGCCGTCGCCACCGCCGAAACGCGAGGATGTGCTGGCGCGGGTGGGGCCTTGGGGGGCTGTGAGGCGTCAAACTAAGCACGACGACGACGATGACGATGATGACGAGGATGACCGCCGCAAGAAGCGACGGAAGGACCGCAGGAGGGATTGAGATGATAGCTTTGGTACGATTGGTGGTCTTCGGGTTTCTCTTTCTCAGCGTGGTCTATCTGGGGATCTCGATTTATTCCCGCTCGGTGCGGCGGGGGAAGCTGAAGCTGCAATGGGACGAGGAAAAGCGGGAAGGCGACCGGAGCGCCTTTATCCGCGAGGGAATGGAAGCCTATGAGCGCTCGCTGCGCCACAAGCTGATCCTGCTTGTCTATATCATTCCGGTGATCGTGATCGGCACGATCATCTACATTACGAATTACACGTGAGGGCTGCTGCGATGCGCTATGTAAAATGGACGTTCTGGGGTTTGGTCTGGCTGCTGTTGGCGGGCTGGCTGCATTACACCCTGCCGCAGCATGATATCGTGCGGATCACCGATACCTATTCGAAACGGATCGACTTCGGGGAGAACTCGATTTTCTGGGCGACGGCGGATGTCGGCACGGATGGCACCTCGGTGAACCGCGATGTATTCTTCATTCAGGCCAAGCGCGCCGATGACCGGATCATGGTGTATCGCAACGAGGATACCGGATGGGGCTGGCCGCCCTATTTCAAGTTCGATACGGCGAATTTGCAGGCGGAAGCGGGGGATCTGAAATCCACGGCCGCTGATCCGCAATGGGCTGTGGTGCGCCATTATGGCTGGCGGAACGAATATCTGACGATCTTCCCGAATGCGGTGGAGGTCTGGCCTGTGGAAGGGCCGGATGTGCGGATCATTCCGTGGTTCAATATCGTGCTTCTGACCTTCCTTGCGGCGCTCATCTGGGGTGTGCGGGTGCGCTGGATCCGGTTCCGGATGAAGCGGATCGATCCGGTGATCGAGGATGTGGAAGAGGCGTTTGACGCGGCGGGAGACTCGATTTCCGGCACGACGAGCCGTTTGGGGCGCTTCTTCAAGCGGAAGTGAACTTGTCTTGGGAACGGGGCGCATTAGCTTTGGTTTATGCGCCCGTTTCTTTTTGCCCTTCTGTTGCTCTTACCTCTGCCTGCTGCCGCGCAGGAGGCTGAAATCGGTGCGGTGATTGCCGATCAGTTCGGCGATTTCGCGCGCGACGATTTCGCGGGCGCATTCGAGCACGCCAGCCCCGGTATTCAGGGAATATTCGGGTCGGCCGAGAATTTCGGAGCGATGGTGCGCAATGGCTATCCGATGGTTTGGCGGTTCCAGAGTTTCCGGATGCTCGATTTGCGGGAGATCGCGGGGTCGCTCTGGCAGCGGGTGGAAGTGATCGACGCGGAGGGGCGGCTTTTCCATCTCGATTACAAGATGATCCAAGGCGGAGGCGGCTGGAAAGTGGATGCGGTGCAGTTGATCCCTGCGCCGCCACCTACAGCTTGACGCGGGTCCTGCGCGCGCAGGTCTGACGGCACGTTAACACAACCCGAATACCCCGAAGCGAACGGCGCAATTGGGCGCTGGGCGTGAAAGGGGTTTTCATGAACAAGGCGATCACTGACGGAATTCTGTTCACTCCGGCGCCGTTTTCGGCGGGGCTGTCGCAATGGTCGAGCGGGGACGGTGTGGCGGGGTCCGACAGTTATGCGAATGTGGGGAACGCGGCATTTGTTCCGGCGGATCAGGATTTCGGCGGCTGTCTAGAACTGGCCAAGACGAGCGCGACGCAAAAGCTGCGCTACAAGGGGCAGACCCCGATCCTGCCGGGGTGTTACCTGCGCGTGACGGCGCGGGTGAAGGCCGTTGCGGGGGCGCTGCCCAAGGTGCGGATCGCGGCCTATGCAGCGGGGCCGGGTGGTGCGGCGATTGCGGGTGTGGTGACGGCGGGGG
>RFUP01000429.1 GCA_009922885.1 Paracoccaceae bacterium | reverse complement strand
CCAAGGCGCGCGAAGGCCGCGAGATGGTGGAAATCGGCTTCCTGATGGATGCGGGCGCAGTGGCCTTCACCGATGGCACCCATGTCGTGACGGACACGAAAGTGCTGTCCCGCGCGCTCACCTATGCCCGTAGCCTCGGCGCGCTGGTGATCGGCCACCCGCAAGAACCCATTCTCTCCAAAGGGGCAGCGGCCACCTCCGGCAAGTTCTCCTCGCTGCGCGGCATCCCCGCCGTTTCCGCCATGGCCGAGCGCATGGGCCTTGATCGCGATCTCGCCCTGATCGAGATGACTGGCGCGCGCTATCACTTCGACCAGATCACCACGGCCCGCGCTTTGCCCGCGCTGGAACGCGCCAAAAAGAGCGGCCTCGATGTTACGGCAGGCACGTCGATCCATCACGTCACGCTGAACGAATTCGACGTGGCCGACTACCGGACCTATTTCCGCCTCACCCCGCCGCTGCGCAGCGAGGACGACCGTTTGGCGATTGTTGATGCCCTTCGTTCGGGCCTGATCGATATCCTTTCCTCCATGCACACGCCGCAAGACGAGGAATCAAAGCGCCTTCCCTTCGAGGAAGCGGCCCCCGGCGCGATCGGCTTGGAAACCTTCCTGCCCGCGATGCTGCGCCTTTACCATTCCGGCGATCTGAGCCTGCCCGAGCTTTTCAAACTGGCCTCCCTCAACCCCGCCAAGCGCCTCGGGCTCGCCCAAGGGCGGATGGCGGTTGGTGCCCCCGCAGATCTCGTGGCCTTCAACCCAGACACCCCCTTCGTGCTCGACCGCTTCACGCTCCGCTCGAAATCGGGCAACACCCCGTTTGACGGCGCGCGGATGCAGGGTATCGTGCACGGAACCTGGGTGAATGGCACCCGCGTCTTCGGAGAGAACTGATGCCAGCGATGGAAACCGCCCTCCCGCTCCTGCTGCTCTGCGCGGCTTTGGGCTATCTCCTTGGGTCGATCCCCTTCGGGATCGTGGTCACGCGGATGTTGGGCTTGGGGGATGTGCGCAAGATCGGCTCCGGCAATATCGGCGCAACCAATGTGCTCCGCACGGGTAACAAGGCGGCGGCGCTGGCCACGCTTCTTCTGGATGGCGGCAAAGGCGCGGTGGCGGTTCTCATCGCGCGCGCTTTGGTGAGCGAGGATGCAGCACAAGCGGCAGGCTTAATGGCTTTCGTCGGCCATTGCTTCCCGGTCTGGCTCAAGTTCAAAGGCGGCAAGGGTGTTGCCACCTTCCTCGGCCTTCTTCTCGCCCTGGCTTGGCCCGTAGGCTTGGCAGCATGCGCCACTTGGCTAGCAACGGCAGCGCTCGCTCGGATTTCCTCGCTCTCGGCGCTCGTTGCAGCAGCATCGTCGACGATCTGGTGCTTCATCTTCGACCGGGGCGAGATCTTCTTCCTCGCCGCCTTCCTCACGCTCTTTGTCTTCTTCACCCACCGCGCCAATATCGCGCGGCTTCGGGCGGGCACCGAACCGAAGATCGGCAAGAAGTAATCAGGAACAGCACGCCCCGCCCGCCAGATCCTCAAGGATCGGGCAATCGGGGCGGTCATCGCCCGCGCAGGCATGGACAAGATGCGCCAGCGTCGCGCGCATGGATTGCAACTCGGCGATCTTCGCGTCGATCTGCTTGAGGTGTTCTCCGGCCACCCGTTTCACCTCGCCACTCTCTCGGCCCGCATCTTCGTAAAGCGCCAAGAGCGTCCGGCATTCCTCGATGGAAAACCCCAAGGCACGGGCGCGACCGATAAAGGCCAGCTTGTGCAAATCGGTGTCGCGGAACGCGCGGTAGCCATTGGCACCGCGCAGGGGCGTGATCAGCCCGATTTCCTCGTAATAGCGGATGGTTTTCGCAGGCAGGCCCGAGCGCTGGGCCACGTCCCCGATATTCATGAACGCACCTCCCGTGCCCGCACTCGCCGCAAGCGGAGCGCATTGGTCAGAACGAAAACCGAAGACATCGCCATCGCGCCCGCCGCCAGCATGGGCGACAGCAAAATGCCGAAGGCGGGATAGAGCGCTCCCGCCGCCACGGGGACGAGCGCAGTATTATAGCCGAACGCCCAGAACAGGTTTTGCCGGATATTGGCGAGCGTCCGGTGGGAAACCTCAACGGCATTCACAACGCCCATCAGATCGCCCGCCATCAGAACCACATCCGCCGATTCAATTGCCACATCGGTGCCAGTGCCAATCGCGATTCCCACATCGGC
>RFUP01000428.1 GCA_009922885.1 Paracoccaceae bacterium | reverse complement strand
TTGGCCTTCCATGAACGGCGAGTTCTTCCCCTCGGAGGCCTTCTACGTGCCCGACGGCCAAGGCGGCAGCTTACCTGTGTGGCACGCCTTCTTCGAGAATCCGGGCCTCGTGCAGTTCATGCACCGGATGTCGGGCTATCTCCTCTTTGCCTTCGGTGTGGTCGCCTATCTCAAATCCCGCAAATCGCCCAACCCCGAAACCCGCGACGCCTTCACGCTGATGTTCGGCGCGATGCTGGGGCAGGTGGCGCTTGGAATTTTCACCGTGCTTACCGTGGCGCGGTGGGAAGTCGCGATCTCGCACCAGATCCTTGCGGTTTTCCTCTGGGCACTCATCATCTACGCGCGTTTCAACGCGGCCTATCCGAAATTCCGAGTTGTCCGGCGTGGAGTCCGCCCAACTCCGCCATATCCGCCGCGATTTCGAACGCACGGCAAGCATTCCTGTGGAGCTTGCCACGGAAATCGCGCGCACCCGCTCTGCCGCGCATCTCGCGTGGATTGATGCTCGCTCGAACGAAGACGTGGCGGCGTTTTTGCCGCTCCTGACCCGCATCCTCGATCTGAAACGCCAAGAGGCTCAGGCGTTGGCATCAGGCGGGAATGCCTATGATGCGCTGCTTGACGAATATGAACCGGGCGCAACGGGCGAAAGCCTCGCCGCGATGTTCAATGCGCTCCGCCCGCGCCTTGTGGCGCTGCGTGCCGCCTGCCTTGAGAAGCCCGCACCAACGGCACTCAGTGGCACCTTTGACGAGGCCGCTCAAATGCGCCTCACCCGCAAGATCGCCAAGAGCTTCGGCTACGATATGGACCATGGCCGCATCGACAAGGCCGTGCACCCGTTCTCTTCAGGGTCCGGTCTCGATGTGCGGATCACCACGCGCACCAACGCCACCGATCCCTTCAACTGCATCTATTCCACGATCCACGAAGTGGGCCACGCGGCCTATGAGCAGGGGATCAGCCGCGATTACCTGCTCACTCCGCTGGGGCGCGGCGTGTCGATGGGCGTGCATGAAAGCCAAAGCCGCATCTACGAGAACCAGCTTGGCCGCAGCCGCGCCTACACGAGCTGGCTCTTTGCCCAGATGAAATCCGCTTTTGGTGCTTTCGGGATTACCGACGAAGAGGCCTTCTTCAAAGCCGTGAACCGCCTGCAAAACGGCTTCATCCGCACCGAAGCCGACGAGGTGCAATATAACCTCCACGTGCTGCTGCGCTTCGATCTCGAACGCGCGCTGATTTCGGGCGATCTGCAACCCGCCGATCTGGAAGCCGCATGGAATGACCGCTTTGCATCCGATTTCGGCTTTGCCGTGGAAAAGCCCTCGCAGGGCTGCTTGCAGGATGTGCACTGGTCCGAAGGGCTTTTCGGCTACTTCCCGACCTACACGCTCGGCAATGTCTACGCAGGCTGCCTGCACGCGGCACTGCGCCGCGATGTGCCAAGCCTCGACGCCGCCTTGGCCGAGGGCGATACGGCCCCCGCCACGAACTGGCTCCGCGAGAAAGTGCAGCGCCATGGCGGCCTGATGGAACCGCGGGAAGTGATCACGCAAGCCTGCGGTGCGGCCCCCACGGAAGGCCCTCTTCTCGACTATCTCGAAGCCAAGTTCGGTGCGATCTACGGTCTCTAAACGGGCAGGGGGCCTTTTGCCCCCCGTGCCTTACTCCTTCGGCCCGATCATATCCTCAGGGCGCACAATCCGGTCGAAAGTCTCGCCATCCACATAGCCCAAGGCAATCGCTTCTTCGCGGAGCGTGGTGCCGTTCTTATGCGCGGTCTTGGCAACCTTGGTGGCCGCGTCATAGCCGATGGTCGGCGCAAGCGCCGTCACCAGCATCAGCGATTCCTTCATCAGCTTGTCGATCCGCGCCGTGTTGGCCTTCGTGCCCACCACCATATTGTCGGTAAACGATCCCGCCGCATCGCCCAGAAGCTGCATGGATTGCAGCACGTTATAGCTCATCATCGGGTTATAGACGTTCAACTCGAAATGCCCCTGCGATCCGGCAAATCCCACTGCCGCATCGTTGCCCATCACCTGCGCGCACACCATCGTCAGCGCTTCGGCCTGCGTCGGGTTCACCTTTCCCGGCATGATCGACGAGCCCGGCTCGTTTTCCGGCAGGATCAACTCGCCAAGCCCCGAGCGCGGCCCCGATCCGAGAAGCCGCATGTCATTGGCGATCTTGAAGAGCGACGCCGCCACGGTTT
>RFUP01000427.1 GCA_009922885.1 Paracoccaceae bacterium | reverse complement strand
AATTGGCAAATTGCCCTGGAAATGACGAAGCACAAACATGGAGATGCCGTATCGCACCACACTGCCCAGTCCTCCACCAATAAACACCATGAACCAGCTCAGCACCGATCTGATCGCCGAACACATCGACGGCGGCGTCCGCACGATCAGCCTCCTGAATGGGAAGGCGCATCCACTCTCCTCCACGATGATAGAAGCCCTGCACAGCGCCCTCCATCGCGCCAAAGATGATTCCGAAACCCGCGTCCTCGTGATCGAGGGGCCGGGGCATATTTTTTGCGCAGGCCACGACCTGAAAGAGATCGCCCGTCACCGCGGCGATGTCGATCAGGGCCATGCGTTCCTCATCGAGCTTTTCGAAGCCTGCGGCGCGATGATGCTCGCCTTGGCCCAATTACCGAAACCCACCATCGCCATGGTCGATGGCATCGCCACTGCGGCGGGCCTTCAACTCGCTGCCAGTTGCGATCTGCGCTTCGTCTCGCCGCGCGCCACCTTCTGCCTGCCCGGCGTCAACAACGGCGGATTCTGTACCACGCCTGCTGTCGGCGTTTCACGGGCCATCGCGCGCACACATGTGATGGAGCTGGCGCTGTCGGGCGAAGCGCTCGATGCCGAATGGGCCCTTCGCGCAGGCCTCGCCACCCGCGTGATCGCCTCGGAAACCCTCGCCGCAGAAACCCGCGCCTTTGCCGAAAAACTCGCCAGCCGCAATCCCGGCCCGATTGCCCGCGGTAAATCCACTCTCGATGCCCATCTTCCGCTCTCCCTCGAAGAAGCTTACGCGCTCGCCACACCGGTGATGGTCGAGCACTTCATGGATGAAGGGCGTCTCCAACGCGAGGCAAGCAAGCTCTACTAGAGCATGCAATCGTTAAGCCTTCGTTCCTGCCGCCAGAAAATTTACCGCGCGCCAGATCCGACGAACGTCATGACGCTTGCCATACGCAATCCATACACAATCCATAGGCTCAGGAATTCAGGGCGCGACGTTAACCCTTTCGCGTCACGCGCCCCTCTCTGGACTTGGGTCGGCACAAACCCTATATGAATGCTCAGGAAATACGCGAGGCCCCTATGACGAACGCCGCAGAGCCCTTGGAAGGCACGCCGCTGATCAAGCCGTCAAGCACCGACCATCCCCTTTACGAGGATGTCATAGGGGCTTGCCGCACGGTCTACGACCCCGAAATTCCGGTCAATATCTATGACCTCGGCCTCGTCTATACCGTTGAAATCAATTCCGAAAACTCCGTGCACGTCATCATGTCACTCACTGCGCCGGGTTGCCCCGTGGCGGGCGAGATGCCGGGCTGGGTGTCGGATGCCGTGAGCGCCGTGCCGGGTGTGAAAGAGGTAGAAGTCGACATCACATGGGAGCCGCAGTGGGGCATGGACATGATGTCCGACGAAGCCCGCCTCGAGCTCGGGTTTATGTGATTTGCCACCGCACAGGGCGTTAGCCTATCTTAACGCCGAAGCGACAGGATACTGCCATGTTCTCGATCCCAGGTAAGCAAGCCGTCTCCATCACCCCCGCCGCCGCGTCGCGGATCAAAGCCCTTATGGCCAAGGATGGCTCGACGGGCTTGCGGATCGGCGTGAAGAAGGGTGGCTGCGCCGGCATGGAATACACGATGGAATTCGCCAATGAAATCAATTCTTTGGACGAGATTTTCGAACAAGACGGCGCCCGCGTGATGATCGCGCCGATGGCGCAGATGTTCCTCTTCGGCACCGAAATCGACTACACGAGCTCCCTTCTCGAATCCGGTTTCAAGTTTAACAATCCGAACGTGGTTGATGCTTGCGGCTGCGGCGAGTCCATCAAGTTCAAAGACCTCGCCGAACTCGAAGCCGAGCGCTCCGGCGAATGAGCGTTTCCGCCGAGGAAATCGCTTTCGTCCGCGATCTCTTTTCCGGCCTTGGCCCCCTCACTTCGCGCAAAATGATGGGCGGCCTCTGCCTCTATTCCGACGGAATAATCTTCGCGCTCCTCTATTCAGATGGCACGATCTGGCTCAAGGGTGCAGGTGATATGAAAGCGCGCATGGAGGCCGAAGGCTGGCCCCGCTGGACCTACACCCGCCCCGGCGGCAAGCCCGTTTCGATGCCCTACTGGCGGCTTCCCGACAGCGCGCTGGACGACCCGCAAGAAGCCGCAGGACTTGCTCGTGACGCACTAAAGTATCTTTAAATCAAAAGTTTAAACGGCTTTCTTCAAGTGAACGTAGGTCTCGTTGAACCGCT
>RFUP01000426.1 GCA_009922885.1 Paracoccaceae bacterium | reverse complement strand
CTCGCCGCAGGAAGCCGCCATGATCCGCGCGCTGCCTCAAGCCAAAGGCCGCCTGATCGTCACGCCCGGCGTTCGCCCCGCTGGAGCCGACCTCGGCGACCAGAAGCGTATCGCCACCCCCGGTGCCGCTATCCGCGACGGGGCCGATCACATCGTCGTCGGTCGCCCGATCTGGAAAGCTGCCGACCCGAAATCGGCAGCTCAAGCCATTCTCGCCGAACTCCCATGAAAAAAGCGGGCCGCAAGGCCCGCTCTCCCATCTCTCGAAGTCGGCGGCTCAGCCCGCCGTCTTCAGGTCTTCGATCAACGCATCGAGGTTGCCCTTGCGCCGATCCAGCATCGCTCCGATCTCGGTGCGCTCGGTCAAGAGCATGTTGATGCCTTCAATGAACATATTGAAAAAGAGCGGCTTGCCAGCCTTGTCCGAGACAAGGAACGTCACATCGAAAGGCGCCTGCCCACGCAGCTTTGCGAGTGTCTTCACTTCGATGAAGCTCTTTACGGGTTTTGCCCCCTGAACTTCGATCTGCCCGCCGATGAACTCGCGGAAGCGCTTGCCGTATTTCACCGAGATGTAGCGCGTGAACTCTGCCGTGAAGCGGTTCAACTGTGCCGAACTTGCCGAACGCGCATCCGCCCCCAGCGCATATCGCGCGATCGTCGGCACATCGGCGTAACGATTAAAGATCCGTTCGAAATCGGCAAACATCGCTGCTTCCGATTTCCCCGAAGCGATCACCTTGTTGATCTCGGCCACCAGCGCATCCACCAATGTCTTGGCCTGCGCGTCGCTCAGCGCCAAAGCCGGAACCGGTACCGCAGCCGCAACGCCTGCAGCAACCCCGGTCAAGACAAATGAACGGCGGGAAAAATCACTCGGCATAGGGGTCCTCGTAGGGGTCGGTCACAGAAGAAGAATAAGGATCATCATAATTCGAAGTGGCATCGCCTCCCAGTTCGAAGCGACGGGCCTGTAGGTAAATAAGGCGTGACTGCGCATAGCTGTCGGCGCTGTCGTAAAGCACGCTGTCGATCGTATCGCCGAACCGCTCGCGATCACCCACACGGTCAAACACCCGCGCCACCGTGCCCACGTGCCGTTCCGGCGAAGGCAAAGTGTAGCTCAAGGGGTTTGTGAAAAAGTCCACGAGCTTGCCAGCGGCATCCCGCTCCGTCGACGGTCCCATCATCGGCAACTCAAGGTAGGCCCCTTCCGGAAAGCCCCATTTCGCCAGCGTTCCGCCAAAGTCGGCGTCAGCAAGTTGCACACCGCCAAGTTCCGCCGCCGGATCAAAAATGCCGCCAATACCCAAAGTCGTGTTGATGACGAGGCGATAGAGGTTCTTGCCAAACCCCGGAATATCGCCCTGCAACAGGTTATTCACCATGATCCCAGGCGTCGCGAGGTTCGTGGCCACATTGCCAACCGCCACCTGCAAATCGTCGGTCGCTACCTTCCCATAGCCATGAGAAACAGGCCGCAACACCGCCCGGTCTATTCCACGATTGAAAGCATGAACCTTCCGGTTCCCGGCCTCGTAGGGGTCATGAATACCACCCGGCGCACCTTCTGGGCCGGGAACAGAGCAACCCGCAACCATCACCAGCGCAGCAACCGCAGCGGCTCTCGTTCTGAAGAATGGGTGCATTTTTTTGCTCACGAGCTTCACAATTCGTAAATTTTCAACCTGCTACCTAAAGAATAGTGCGGGAAACCCCAAGGACACCCCGCGCGCCTGTGGCTAAATGTGGCAATTGAGCGACAATTAACAATTGGGTGGCAGAATAGTGAGGTTTCCTCCAAAAGTGTAGGAATTACCGTGGCAAACAACCAAACAGTGATGCCGCTTGCTCTTTTTTGGAACAGTAGATGTTATCGACGAATTTGAACGCAGGTTTGCGCGAACTCAGGGCCGCTCGCGGTGAGAACTCCAAGCTCTTTCTGGTCGTGGCGCTCTTCAGCGTGTTCTCCAACCTTCTGATGCTCACCGGCCCCCTCTACATGCTTCAGGTCTATGACCGTGTGCTAGGGTCCCGCTCAGTCGAAACGCTCGTCGGCCTGACTGTGCTCGTCGTGTTCCTCTACATCATCATGGGCATTCTCGAAAACGCCCGCAGCCGCGTGATGGCCCGCGTGGGTGCCCGCTTCCAATCCCGCCTCGATCACCGCGTTTTCGAAGCCGTGATGCGCAAAGCCGCCGTACGCCCCGATGAAACCACGGCCTCCGGCCTCCGTGATCTTGAAGCGGT
>RFUP01000425.1 GCA_009922885.1 Paracoccaceae bacterium | reverse complement strand
GCCAAGAAACACCACGTAGCAAAGCTGCACCACCAGATCGACCTGACCGATGGATTTGAGCCAGGCAAACAGCATCACCCCCGGCAGCGCCCCCGCAAGGCCGCCCACCAGAAGCACCGATCCCATTTTCAGATCAACGGTTTTCCGCCGCAGATGCGCCAAGAGGCCCGACACCGACGAGGCCACGATCTGCGAGGATTGCGTGCCCACGGCCACCGCAGGCGGCACGCCGATGAAGAAGAGAAGCGGCGTCAAGAGGAAGCCGCCACCGACCCCGAAAAGGCCAGAAAGCACACCCACGAACCCACCAAGCCCCAGAAGCAGGAGGGCGTTGGTCGCCATTTCCGCGATGGGGAGGTAGATTTGCATGGGCAACGGCCAGTGAAGTGATTTTTTCCACCAGACGCCTTTAGCGTCCGGGTGTCAAATGCTGATCCCCGAAATTTTGCGGCGGTGCGGCGATTTCCGCATCTGGCCCTATCGGATCAACGCTGCTGGCCTTAGCCCATGTCGCGCAGGAAGCGCCGCAACACCTTTTCCAGTTTTGCCGCCCCAAGGGGTGCCATTGCCTTGGTATGTTCGTGGCTGATCTTCTCGGCGCTCATCCCCGCAGCCATATTGGTGATCGTAGAGATGGCCGAAACGCGCATTTTCAAGAACCGCGCGAGGATCACTTCCGGCACCGTCGACATGCCCACCGCATCCGCGCCAAGGATCTTCAGCGCCCGGATTTCCGCAGGCGTCTCGAAGGAGGGGCCGGAATACCAAGCGTAAATGCCCTGCGCCATGCTCACGCCCTCGCCTGCCGCAGAGGCCACCAGTGCGGCGCGCCACTCGGGGTCATGCGCATCAGTCATGGGCACGAAACACGCGTCTGTCGGTTCGCCGATCAACGGGTTCAGGCCGGAGAAGTTGATGTGATCCGAGAGGCACATGATTGACCCCGTCGGCATATCGGGCCGGAGCGAGCCTGCCGCATTCGTCAGGATCACCCCTTCCGCACCCAGGCCTTTCAGCACTTCGAGCGGCAACCGCATCACCGCCGGATCGCCCTTCTCGTAGTAATGCGCCCGCCCGCCGAACACGGCCACGCGCTGGCCTTCCAAGCTGCCGATCACAAGCTTCGGATTATGCCCCGAGACGCCCGCATGCGGAAATCCCGGCAGATCCTCATAGGGGATCGCCACGCCCTCCACCGCTTCCGCCAGATGGCCAAGGCCGGAGCCCAGCACAAGGCCAAGCCGCACAGGCTCGGCCCCGGCACGGGACTGGATCAGCGAAACAAGCTCAGCGCTCTTTGACATAGGGTTCTCCCCCCGCGCGCGGCGGAATGGCCTTGCCGACGAAACCGGCGAGGATGATGACAGTCAGGATATAGGGCAGCGCATCGAGGAGCTGCACCTGCACCTTGAGGCCGATAGCTTTCTCCAGCACATCCGGGCGCAGCGCCAAGGCTTGCAGGAACCCGAAGAGGAGGCAGGCATAAAGCGCATACCACGGCCGCCATTTTGCAAAAATCAGTGCCGCGAGGGCGATATATCCCCGCCCCGCAGTCATATCCTTCACAAAGCCCGCTTGCAGCGCAGTTGAAAGGTAGGCCCCTGCGATCCCGCAGAGCACCCCGCAAATCAGCACCGCCGAATAGCGCAGCCGCACCACCGAAATTCCGGCCGTATCCACAGCCGCCGGGTTTTCGCCCACAGCCCGCAGCCGCAAGCCAAAGCGCGTGCGGTAAAGCACCCACCATGACAGCGGCACCAAGAGAAGTGCTGCGTAAACGATGATCGCATGGCCCGAGAGCAGTTCCGAATAGGCCTGATCCATCGGACCCGCCTTGCGCAGATCCTTGATCTTTGTAATCGCGCCCGGCCAGATAATCGGATCGAAACGCGCAGCACCCGAAAGCTGCGGCGTGCGCCCGCCTTGGCCGAACCAACTTTGCGAGGCCACCACTGTGAGGCCCGCTGCAAAGAAGTTGATCGCCACACCGGAAATCAACTGGTTGCCCCGGAACGTGATCGAGGCAAGCCCGTGCACCAGCGACAGCATCAAAGACGCGCCGATCCCCGCCAGAAGCCCCAACCAGACATTGCCAGACGTTGCTGCAATTGCCCCTGCGAGGAAGGCCGCCACCAGCATCTTGCCCTCAAGCCCGATGTCGAAAATCCCTGCCCGCTCCGAGAAAAGCCCAGCAAGGCACGCGAGCAACAATGGCGTCGCCAAGCGCAGGGAGGCATCGAGGATTTGCAG
>RFUP01000424.1 GCA_009922885.1 Paracoccaceae bacterium | reverse complement strand
GTTTCCTGGTTTACGCGGCAGCACGCACCGTTTCCACCCCACCGGGACGTTCATATCGGCACGCAGCAGGTGCCCGTCTGCTTCAATGCCGGTGGTCGATGGGATTTTGACCCCGTGGCAAGTACCCTTTTCCTGCTCTCCGGATGGCAGGAGGTGGTTGTCCGGACGAGGGACCAGCACGGTCGTTTTCCCTATTCGGCCTCTTTTCAGGCCCATGTGAATGCGCCGCGGATTCCCATCGTGGACTGGATACGGCAGCTGTTCTCCGAGGCCCTGCGGGCAGCGTTGAAACGCGCAGAGGGCGTAGAGGACGCGGCGCGCGTTGTCCGGCAGTTGATGGCGTTTCATCTGGGCATCTCGCAAGAGCGGTTACTGCTTTTTGGGCCTGAAACCTTACCAAACCCTGAAACCTGGGAGCGGCTCTTCGCGCGGCTTCTTCAGGGGGAGCCAGTCACGCGGATCATGGGCAAGCGGCAGTTCTGGGGGCGCGAATTCGTCATTTCCCCGGCGGTCCTCGATCCGCGCCCTGATACGGAAACCCTGATTGAAGCTGCCTTACACCTCCCTGCTCCTGAGCGGTTGATAGACCTCGGCACCGGATCGGGCTGCATCGCCATCACGCTTCTCGCCGAATGGCCGAACACAACGGGCATCGCCACGGATATATCCCGCGAGGCCTTGCAGATCGCACACACAAACACCAAAGCCCAAGGCGTGGCTGATCGGCTTACGCTTCTCACATCGGATTGGTGGGCTGGCGTAGAGGGGCAATTCGATCTGATTGTCTCGAACCCGCCCTATATCTCCGAAGCGGAAATGGCAGGCCTTACCACCTCGGTTCGCGATTTCGACCCCGTCGGAGCTCTTACACCCGGGGGCGATGGTTTGGCGGCCTATCGCGAGATTTGTGAAGGATTCGAAGCACATCTTGCCCCGGGCGGGCATGTGTTCTTCGAGATTGGCTGGCAACAGGGCACTGAGGTGAAGGCTCTCCTTGAAAGACATGGGCTGATCAAAACCGCGATCTTGCGGGATATCGAAGGCCGGGATCGGGTCGTGACGGGGAAAAAACTCTGAAACCCGCGCAATTGCAGCATTTCTGCTTGTATCGCCCCGCTATGCGTGCTTAATCGCTCTCAGTCGTAGCGGAGAAACGTTTTGCGTTACCGCCGATGAAAAGCCAAAAATCGCGGACTCGGGCAGGCTTTGGTGCGAATAGCACAGGTTCCGGGTCAAGGCTTCTAGCATTCTGGCCGGATAAAAAGGTCACATGAGATCTTCTAAATCACGCTCGCGGTCCAAAGCGAACCGCAACAATTCGAACCAGGGCCGCAATCTTGGAAACGTCATTAATCGGGTCTTCGATAGTTCGGGGCCAGAGGGTAAGGTTCGTGGAACCCCCCAGCAGATTATTGATAAATATAACCAGCTTGCGCGGGATGCGACGCTCGGGAACGACCGCGTGGCGGCCGAGAATTTCCAGCAGCATGCCGAACATTATCTGCGGCTTCTTGCCGAAGCGCAGCGCGAAATGGATCGCCATCGTGAGGAGCAAGAGCGCCTGAACCGTGAGCGCCAGTCCGAGCGTGATCGCGAACGCGCGTCTCGGCAGGACCGGGATGGCAACAGCCACCAGCAGGGCGAGCGCCGTGACCGGGATCGCGATCGCAACCGCGACAACGATGCGCCCCAGAACGCGATGGATCTGGCCGATGCGCCCCAGCCGGAAGTGATTGAGCGGCGCGAGGAGCAGGAAGAAAGCGCACTGGTGGAAACACCGGAAAACCGCCCCGCCGAGGCATCGGCAGAGGTTGCTCAAGACAAGCCGAAACCGCCTCGTCCGCGCCGCCCGCCGAAGCCGAAAGCGGAGAAAGCCCCGGCATCTGACACAACGCCATCAGACGCCGCTGAATAAAACGATCAGAAATTTGCACCCCCCGGAGCCTCGCGCCCGGGGGTTTTGCATTGCAATCCCCGTACATCCGCCGCAGGCTGTTCGTACCGGCAAGGAGGCGATCATGGCATTGGGATACAAGGATCTTTTGGCACGGGCGGAGGCAAAGGTCATGTCCGTCGAGCCGGATAAGGCAGCGGTCACCCACAGCGATGAGGCTTATGTTTTCGTGGATATCCGCGATCCGCGCGAGTTGGAACGCGACGGCATGGTGCCTAATGCGAAGCACGCGCCGCGCGGGATGCTGGAGTTCTGGATCGATCCCGAAAGCCCCTACCACAAGCCGTGGCTTGCCGA
>RFUP01000423.1 GCA_009922885.1 Paracoccaceae bacterium | reverse complement strand
ATCGGCCAGCCGCACCAACATCTCGCCGCGGTTATGCTCCAGATCGTGCACGAGGTTCTCAAGCCCCTTCACAAGGCTCTCCCCCTCCGTCTGAACCGCCCGCTCCAAAGCATCCGGGTTGGTGCCAAGGAAATTCGTCGGTGCCATCATGTCCACGACCTGCTGGGCAAAATAGGCCAGCTTGCGCTTCTCCTTCGGCTCCAGCCCCTCCACATCCTCAACGGCCTGCCGGATCGCCGCCGAGTTCATCAGGTACTGCTGCTTGATGTAGTTGAAATAGGGATTCGTCTCCCAGAGGGGATTCGCGAAGCGGCGATCTTTCGGCGAATGGTCCTCGGGTGCCTTGCCACCATCTTTCACCAAGGCCTGCTGCGCCTCGAAGAAATGCTTCACCGTGTTGGTCCAGTACGCCGCCTGATGCTCGAAAACGCGCGCCGGATTCGCCACCATTTCCTGCCAATACCCCATCGCAGCCTTGGTGACGAGCTCGGGATCGGGGGCATTCAACTCGTCCCGCGCCGGATGCCGCCCCGACAGCGCCTTGATCAAACGCTGCGAAAGCTCCTCCATTTTGGCAAAATTAGCTGCGAGTTTCTCACGATTTTCGCCTGCGACACTGTCTTTTGTTGTCATGTTAAATCTTCCCTCGTATTCTCGCTGCCATGCAGCATCCCGGCCACCGTTTCGGAGGGGGCAGTTGCCGGACCAGATGCACGATGTAACCAAGGAGACGCTTGATGCGCTACATGGCCACTTACGACCTGATGGAAACTGTCCGTAATACAAATCAATGGCTGGGTGCCTCCGCCCTCGCCATGGCATCGTATCCGGTTTTCAGCATGGTGCCAAACCCTGCTTTGCAATGGATGGCGGCCTGGGGCGAAGTGACCGAGCGCACCTTCGCCCGCATGGTCGCCAAACCGGACTGGGGCATCCGCACCTTCACCGATGATGGCAAAGACCACCTCGTGAAAATCGAGCCCGTGGTCCAGAAGCCCTTTGGCGACCTGATCCACTTCCGCGTCTCCGGCCGCCACACCCGCCCACGCAAGGTTCTCCTCGTCGCGCCGATGTCGGGCCATTACGCCACGCTCCTGCGCTCCACCGTCAAATCCCTGATCGTGGATTGCGAGGTCTATATCACCGACTGGCACAACGCCCGCGACATCCCCGTCTCCGAAGGCAAATTCGACGTCGAGGATTACACCCTCTACCTCGTCGACTTCATGAAGCACCTCGGCCCCGACACCCATGTCATCGCCGTCTGCCAGCCTGCCCCCCTCACTCTCGCGGCCACCGCCTATCTGGCCGAGATGGAACCCGAGGCGCAGCCCCGCACCCTCACCCTCATCGGCGGCCCGATCGACCCCAACGCCGCCCCCACCGAAGTCACCGACTTCGGCCACCGCGTCACCATGGGCCAGCTCGAAGAGATGATGATCCAGCGCGTCGGCTACAAATACAAAGGCGTGGGCCGCAAGGTCTACCCGGGCCTCCTGCAGCTTTCGTCCTTCATGTCGATGAACGCCGACCGTCACGGCAAAGCCTTCATGGACCAGATCCAGGCCGTCGCCAAAGGCGAAGCCTCCGATCATGACGCCCACAACCGCTTCTATGACGAATATCTCGCCGTCATGGACATGACTGCCGAATTCTACCTCTCCACCGTCGATCGCGTCTTCAAGAAAGCCGAAATCGCCGCGAATACCTTCACCATCAAGGGCCACAAGGTCGATATCGGCAAAATCACCAATGTCGCCGTGAAAACCGTCGAAGGCGCCAATGACGACATCTCGGCCCCCGGCCAATGCGTCGCCGCCCTCAACCTCTGCACTGGCCTGCCCGACAGCATGAAAGCCAGCCACCTTGAACCGGGTGCTGGCCATTACGGCATCTTCGCCGGCAAATCCTGGCGCAACAACATCCGCCCGCTGGTGCTCGATTTCATCGATGCCCACTCCGGCCCCCGCACCAAGGCAAAGCCTGCCAAAGCCGCAGCCGACAACGTGGTCAAACTCTAACCACACCGCGCTTCAACTTCCCGAAAACCCCGCTCCGGCGGGGTTTTCTTTTGCGCCCTAAAGCGTTTCGCTTTGCTGTTTAAATAGCAGAAACGCTTTAGGCTTATGATCTGACGCATTTCTTAACCGAAAAAGTCTCTCAACTTTTTCTCGAAATGCTCTTAGGGTCGCGCGCCCCGGCGCTTTCTCTTTTGGAAATATCCCGGGGTCCGGGGCAGCGCCCCGGTCCA
>RFUP01000422.1 GCA_009922885.1 Paracoccaceae bacterium | reverse complement strand
GCAACCCGTGAGGCGCAGGAAAAGGGCATTCGTGGCAAGGCCGTGACCCCCTTTCTACTGGGGCGCATTCTGGAATTGACGGGCGGGCGGAGCCTCAAGACCAATATCGCGCTGGTACGGAATAATGCGCGGGTGGCGGCGGGCATTGCCAAGGCTTTGGTGAATAAAGCCTGAGCGGGCATTGTTGCGAACAGGCTTTCCGCTTATCTGTGGGGCACCTGCATTCGGCAGGACGGAACAGGCGCAATGACCGACCCTTTTGAAGATCCCATTCCCCAGCCCCGTCGCCCCGGTTTGATCGGGCGGTTGCGCTCGAATTTCTTCACGGGGATCGTGGTGATCCTGCCCGTGGCGCTGACGATCTGGCTTGTGTGGTCCTTGGTGGGTTGGGTGGATGGCGTGGTGCTGCCTTTGGTGCCGGAACAGATCCAGCCGGAGAAATACATCGGCCTCAACCTGCGCGGGCTTGGGTTGATCATTTTCCTTGTGTTCACGATCCTTGTGGGATGGGTGGCGAAAGGGCTGATCGGGCGCTCGTTCATCCGCTTTGCCGAGAGCCTCGTGGAGCGGATGCCCGTGGTGCGTTCGATCTATTCGGGTGTGAAACAGATTGCCGAGACGGTTTTCGCGCAGTCAGACCGGAATTTCGAGAAAGCCTGCCTCATCGAATATCCGCGCCGCGGTATGTGGGGGATCGGGTTTATCTCGACTTCGGCCAAAGGCGAAATCAAGGCGCGCGCACCGGGGGGTGCGGAGATGGTGACGGTTTTCCTGCCCACCACGCCGAACCCGACTTCGGGTTTTCTGCTCTTCGTGCCGAAGGAAGATGTGATCGAGTTGGATATGAGCCTTGAGGATGCCGCGAAACTGATAATCTCGGCCGGGCTTGTCTATCCTAACCCGAAAAATCCGACCGTTCCGGCGAGTGGATCGAAGCGGAAAAGCGGCGAGAAGACAGTCAAGGCCCCTGCCCCCGAAACCGTGAAATAAATAAATTTCGCGATGGGGCTTTGGTTTCTTCCTAGGCGCACCTTTCTTCTGGCGTAACCATCCTGCGACAGGAGATTTCCTTGGACTGGCTCTATATTCTAGCGGGCTTTGCCTGCTTGCTGATCGGCGGCGAAGCGCTGGTCAGTGGGGCTGTTTCTCTGGCCAAGCGGCTGGGCATTCCGCCTATGGTGATTGGACTGACCCTTGTGGGGTTCGGCACCTCGACCCCCGAACTCGTGACCTCTGTGCAGGCTGCCCTCAAGGGCTCGCCCGGTATCGCGGTGGGTAACGTGGTGGGGTCGAATATCGCGAATATCCTGCTCATTCTTGGGGTTTCGGCACTGCTGGCTCCGATTGCCGTGGAGCGATTGGCGTTCCGGCGGGACGGAACGGGGCTTATTCTGGGAACGGTTCTGGCACTGGCGCTGATGCTACAGGGCACTCTGGGTGCGGGCAGCGGAATGGTTCTGCTCTTGGGGCTTGGGGTGTATCTTGCGGCCTCGTTCCTGATCCGTGTGCCGGGCGATGCCGCCCCTGCGGAGGCTGGGCCTGTGAGATCCCCTGCCCTGTCGCTTCTGTGGTTCGTGGGTGGCTTGGCCCTCGTGCTGGCCGGCGCGCATGTGCTGGTGCTGGGAGCCGTTGGCGTGGCGCGAGACTTGGGCGTTTCGGAAACCGTGATCGGGCTGACGATCGTGGCCGTTGGCACTTCGCTTCCGGAGCTTGTGACTTCGGTGATCGCAGCGCGGAAAGGTGAGAGCGATGTGGCGCTTGGCAATATCCTCGGGTCGAACGTGTTCAACCTATTGGGTATTCTGGGAATCACCGCGCTGGTGACGCCTCTGGAGGTGCCGCCGGAAATCCTGACGGGCGATCTTTGGATCATGCTGGCGGTGACTGTGGCGCTGATTGCCGCCTGCCTGACGAGGGTGGGCATCAGCCGCAAGGAGGGCGCGGGCTTCCTTGCCGGATATGGCGCTTACCTCTGGTGGCTCGCGGCCTAAGTTCCGCGAGACAGGCGTTGCGATTCCTTCTAATCTTTGCCAAGGGCAAGGGAGGAATTGCATGAGCCGCATAGACCGGATCACTATCCACGCATTCGACTGGGTTGTGGAGGGCATGGCAAGCGTGATGCGCGCCGCCCCAGATGGCCGCGTGACCTTGCAGAAATTCGCCCTGACCATCGAAACCGACGACGGTTTGCGCGGCGAATACGTGCCGCATTACATGGGCCGCCCGATGACCATGGCGCAGGTGCAGGAAA
>RFUP01000421.1 GCA_009922885.1 Paracoccaceae bacterium | reverse complement strand
TCACCTGCGCCAAGGCTTCCAATTCCGCGTCTTCCAACCCGATATGCAGCCTGCCGTCCATCACTGCGATGGTCGCCGGAACAGCTCCGCCCACCCGGATATCCGCCTCCACTTGGCGCGCCATCTCCGCATTTTGCGGCCATGGCATCCCATGGGTGATAATCGTGCTTTCGAGCGCCACGATCGGGCGGCCCGCCGCTTTGGCCTCGGCCACTTCCTTGGAAAACACCATCTCGATCATGCCGGAGCCTCTCCTGAAACATAGCGCGCCGCTGCCGCCAGCGCCTTTTGTAGCGCCTCCGCGCGATCCGCGCCTGCGCGTTCAGCCGCGATATGCGCCGCCATAAACGTATCGCCCGCGCCTGTCACCCGCGTGACCAGCACTTTCGGCGGCGCTGCCGTCAGCACGCCGGAGCCATCGCCCAAGGCCGCTTCCTCACCGCCCGCTGTCACCATCACGCGCGCCGCCCCCACGGAAAGCAAAGCCTCCGCCGCCGCTCCAGCACTTTCGAACACCGTCTGGCAAAGAAGCCCCGCTTCTTCCAAGTTGACGTAAAGCATCCCGCGCCCCGCACGCAGAAACGGCAAAAGCCGCTCCGCTTTCCCGGGGCTCGCAGGGGCCACACGCAAGTCCGAGGCCGCAAACAACGGGCTCTCCGCGATTTCGGCCAGAAGCGCTGGCGTGAGGTTGCCATCGAGCGCAATCGTCCCCGCATAGGGGCGCTCCAAGCTGCCCAACCGCCCGTCTTCCAAAGGCCGCAAGATACGCGCGCCAGCCGCCTCCAAGGAATGCGCATCCGCCACCGCCGCAATCAGCCCGTTTGCCCCTTCCACGGCCATATAGCGATCGGTAGGCAAATCGTCCGAGCGATAGGCGAAAGCCGTTTCCACGCCCAATCGCGCGCAAGCCGCAACCAACTCGTCGCCCTCGGCATCCCGCCCGATAGCCGTCAGCGCGGCAGGCCGCAGATGGAACCGCACCAGCGCCATCGCAATATTCATCGCCACACCGCCGGGCAACCGCGTGATCCGCCCCGGTACATCCGAGCCTTGCCGCATCACAAGGCGCGAACGGCCAATGATGTCCCAAAGAACGGAACCGATGCAAAGAAGGTCTGGGGCAGGGGGCGTTTGTGTCATGCCCTGTTCATGCCTCCGCGCGTGAGGCCAAGCAAGAGCTTACGGCACGGCAAAAGTGAGCGCGGCCCAAAGGCTTTCCCATTGCACCCCGCTTTCGGGCGGGGCTTCGCGCAATACCACGGCATCCAAGAGATACATATGCCCCGCCGTCACCGGAATATCCGCACGCCCTTCGGCGTCCGTTCGGGCCAAGCTCACCGTTACCTCTCCGGCACCATCACGGGCGAACACCTCGATCTGCGCGTCTGCGCGCGGCTTGCCCTGATAGAAAAGCTGCACCGGCATCGCAGCCATTGCCCGCCCATAGGGATCGGCCAGCGCAACAAATTCCGTCTCCATGCCGGTAGGCCCATCCGCCCCGCCAACGCCCGCGCTCACCAAGGCCTTGACGTGGCGTGTATAAAGCTCGGTCACGCCGTCTTGCGCCCACCCCCGCGCGGCATGCACTTCAAAAGCCCAGGCCAGATCCTTGTGGTTCAGGAAGTTCTCGAACTTCGCCCAGCTATCATAGGTCAGCTTTGAAGGTGGAGACTGGTAAAGCACCACATTCAGCCCCGCCACCGCATTCACCTGCACCGCAGGCACATCGCCCATCCGGCCTTGGATCGGCACCACTTCACCGCCCGCGATCTGCTCCAAACGGTCGATCCGGTTCTCGAACCACGCAAGGTCCAGCCCCTTCAACTTCTCGCCATTGCGCATGTGAAGCCGCATCGGCGCACCTGCAGAGACTTGCCATTCCTCCGCTTCAAGCCACAATTCGTGGGCAGAACCGGAAATCGCCGAACAAACGAGAAAGAGTGCGGAAATGAGTGTTTTCATAAGAGGCAGGGTGATCTTGGCCGCGCTCTTGTCAATGGCCCTTCTCGCGTCTGTGATCGCCCCCGCCCGCGCCCATGAGGTGATGCCCGCCATCGCGGACCTCAGCCATGACGGCCCAACAGCCCGCCTCACGCTACGCCTCAATGCCGAAGCCTTCCTCGCCGGTATCGATCTTGACGGGCTGGCCGACACCAACGAAAGCGCAGAGAACACAAGCTACGACACCCTTCGCGCCCTCCCGCCAGCGGCCTTCGAAGCCAAGGTCGGCCAAAAGTTTGATCAGGCTTTCAAAGGCTTGCAGGTCTTTCTTGATGG
>RFUP01000043.1 GCA_009922885.1 Paracoccaceae bacterium | reverse complement strand
CGCGCAGGCTATGACCAAGCCAAGATCGACAGCCTCGACACCGCATGGCGTGCCGAAGTCGGCCAATCCGACACCCCCACCATCACCCCCACCATGACCAGCGCCGCCGCCGCTTTCCTGCGCTCCCAAGTCGTCGCGTCCGAAGGCAAGATCACCGAGGTCTTCATCACCGACAACGTCGGCCTGAATGTCGCCGTTTCGGACCCGACCTCCGACATGTGGCAAGGCGATGAAGAGAAATTCTCCAAAGTCTTCCCCGCTGGCCCCGCCGCCGTCTTCTTCGGCGAGATCGAACTTGATGAATCGACCCAGACCTACCAGGGCCAAATCTCCATCTCGATCACCGACCCGGCAACCTCGGCCGTGATCGGCACGATGACCATCGGCGTTAACGCCGAAGCGTTAATGTAAGCACGCCCTTAAAATCGGGAACTCTCTGATGGCTTCCAATCCCCTGCGATCGATCAAACTATCGGTCTTCGGCAAATCTCTGGCCATGATCGTTCTTCTCACCGTGATCGTCGCGGGGAGCATCACCTATCGCGCGGCAAACCTCTTGCGTGAAGTTGGTCTGGAGGGGCTTCAAGCCCTCGCCTATGACAACGCGCTCAGCACCTCGCGCGAAGTGGCCGGTGCCCTGAAGTTCGGCAAGACCGAAGTGGTCGCGTCCGTCTTTGCCGCCCTCGAAGAACGCGCTGGCGATAAACTCCGCACCGCCGTCGCCTTCGACGCAGAAGGCAACATGAAGGTCACTGGTGGCGATGTGGACGATGAGCATCGCATTCATGCCACAGGCCTCGCGGAAAAGGTGATCGCCACCAAAGAGATCCAGATCGAAGAAAACGGTCTCACAATCGCCGCCCCTGCCTTCTTCGGCGACAAGGGTGGGCTCGCAGGCGTCATTGTTATGGAATGGTCCAGCGTCGAACTCGCCGCCCACAACCACGACCAGCTGATGCAAGTGGTCTGGATGGCCGTTGCTATACTCGGCGCCCTTCTGCTTGCCGCCGCTTGGTTCTTCCACAGAACTCTCTCCGTTCCGCTGAAAGCCATCGCCGCGATTGGCCAGCGTGTCGCCGAAGGCGATCTGAGCGAGGTTGCCCCCGCCTCCGGCTCCGATGAAATCGCGCAGCTTCAGCGCACCATCCGCGACATGGTCGAAAGCCTGCGCGATGTGGTCGGCAATGTCGCCTTCTCGATCAATGGCGTCACTGATGGCAGCGCGGAAATCGCCGCGTCCTCGACGCAACTCAGCGAAAGCGCCAGCGTCCAATCCTCGGCCACCGAAGAAGTTTCGGCGGCTGTCGAGCAGATGACGGCCAACATCCAGTCCTCCGCTGAAAACGCCAACCAGACCGAAAAGATCGCGGCCCAATCCGCACAGGATGCCCAAAAATCGGGTCAGGCCGTTGCCGATGCCATGGCCGCAATGGAGCGCATCTCGGAACGCATCTCTGTCGTTCAGGAAATCGCGCGCCAGACCGATCTTCTCGCCCTCAACGCCGCTGTCGAAGCCGCGCGTGCTGGCGAGAACGGGCGCGGCTTCGCCGTCGTTGCCACCGAAGTGCGCAAGCTCGCGGAAAAGAGCCAGTCCTCGGCCACCGAGATTTCCGGCCTCGCCACCGAAACCCTGCGCATGGCCCAAGCCGCCAGCGAAATGCTGCACCGCCTCGTGCCCGCGATCCAGAAAACCTCTGAACTCGTCTCGGGCATGTCCGTCACCGCCCGCGAGCTTTCGATTGGAACTCAGCAGATTTCGACGGCAGTCCGAAGCCTCGACTCGGTCACGCAACAGAACATGGCCGCCTCCGAAAGCCTCTCGTCCAGCGCCGTCCAACTCTCGGCCCAAGCCGAACAAGTGCGCGAAACCATCGGCTACTTCCACCTCGACGCCAAAGAGGCCCCGAGGCCATCCGAACCCGAACCTGATTTTCCAGCCGACTATAATATGGCCGCCGAGTAACGACTGGCTTAGAACTTTGAAAGGCGGGGGCAACCCCGCCTTTTTTATGCTGCCGTCCAGCCTCGGGTTGCGGGTTCCACAACCTCGTTAATCTTTCAGGCCGCCTGACCAACGTCATGACGCTTGCCATACACATGCCATACGCAATCCATACCCTTCGGAAACGGGGTTTCGGGCATTAACCCTGCCCGTGCGCCGCATTTACCTTTGCCAGCTCTCGGCACGATTCCCTATTTACATTCCAACATTGGAATATATAAGGAAGACAAGCAAACCTGCGCGAAAGGTCTCCCCATGTCCCGCTTCCTTCTGGCCGCTGTCGCGGCCCTCATGCCGCTCTCGCTCTCCGCCGAACCCTTGGCTCCGCGCACTGTCACGGAATGGAAGTCGGTCTACGGACGCATTGAAACAAAAGACAAAATTCCCGCCCGCGCCCGTATCGGCGGCACCTTGATGAGCCTCAATGTGGTTGAAGGCGACAAGGTCGAGGCAGGTCAGGTGATCGGCCGCATCATCGACCAGAAGATCTCCCTCCAGCTTGAGTCGATTTCCGCACAGGAAGCCTCGGTGAAAGCCCAGCTTGAGAACGCCGAAACCGAGCTCAAGCGCGGTGAAGACCTGCTCGCCAAGGGTGTCATCACCGTGCAGCGGCTTGATGGCCTCAAGACGCAAGTCGATGTTTTGAAAGGGCAATTGAACGCAGTCGAGGCCCAGCGCCAAGTGATCGTGCAGCAAGCCGCCGAAGGCGACATCCTCGCCCCCATCGCAGGCCGCGTCCTTGATGTTCCCGCCTCTGTCGGTGCTGTTCTCATGCCTGGCGAGATGCTCGCGCTCGTTGGTGGCGGCGGCACCTACCTCCGCCTCGCCATCCCCGAACGTCACGCCCGCCATCTGGAAGAAGGCGCGGAACTCTCCATCGATGGCCCCGAAGGCCCTGCCACAGGCAAACTCGCCCGCATCTACCCGCAGATCGAGAATGGCCGGGTTATTGCCGATGTCGAAGTCGAATCCCTCTCCGACCGTTTCATCGACGCCCGCACACTGGTGCGCGTGCCCGTCGGTTCCCGCGAGGCCCTTCTAGTGCCAGCCGAGGCCGTGAAGACCGTGCAAGGCCTTGATTTCGTGCCCACAAAATCCGGCCTCCGCGCCGTGGTTCTGGGCGAGGAAATGGCCCTCGACGGTGTCGAAATGGTTGAAATCCTGAGCGGCCTCGTGGCTGGCGACGAGATCACGGAGCACGCAGAATGAGCACGCCCCAGAAATCCCACGCCCTCGGCATCGCTGGCGGCCTGACGAGCGCCTTCATCCGCTCGGCCCTCACGCCCCTCTTCATCCTCGCCGCCGTAGCCGCTGGCCTCGTGGCCCTGATCTCGCTCCCCCGCGAGGAAGAGCCCCAGATCTCCGTGCCCCTCGTCGACATCCACGTGCAAGCCCCCGGCCTCCGCGCGGAAGACGGGGTGAAACTCGTCACCGAGCCGCTGGAAGTGCTGGTCAAAGGCATTAACGACGTCGAACACGTCTACTCCCAAACCCGCGACGACAACGCGATGGTCACCGCCCGCTTCCTCGTCGGCACAAAATCCGAAGACGCCATCCTCCGCGTCCACGATAAACTCCGCGCAAACATCACCCGCCTGCCTCTCGGAATCCCGGAACCTCTTGTTATCGGGCGCGGAATCGATGACGTCGCGATCATCGCCCTCACCCTCGCACCCGCCCCCGGCCATGAGGCCAGCGCCAACGATCTCACCCGCATCGCGCGGGAGGTTCAGGCCGAGGTGGCCAAGGTTAACGAAGTGGGCCTCACCTACATCGTCGGAGAAGCGCAGGAAGTCATCCGCATCGCCCCCGACCCCGAGCGCCTCGCCCTCTACGGCGTTACCCTGCAACAGCTCGCGGGGAAGGTCTCTCAGGCGAATAGAAGTCTTAACACAGGCCTTCTTCGTAACGGCGGCGAGCAGATCGCACTCGTTGCGGGCGAGACGTTAACCGCCCCTTCAGAAGTTGCCAGTTTACTTCTGACAACCCGAGATGGCCGCCCCGTTTACGTAGCCGACGTCGCCGATGTTTCATTTGTTCCGGATAGCTCGGATCACATCGTCAGCCAGATCACCCGTGAAGGTGAAGAGCTTCGCCGCACGCCCGCGGTCACCATCGCAGTGGCAAAGCGCGCAGGCGCGAATGCCGTGATCGTCGCAGAGGAGGTATTGCACCGCGTCCACGCCCTTGAAAGCACGCTGATCCCCGAAGGCATAAAGGTTAACGTCACCCGCGATTACGGCGAGACCGCCGACGAAAAAGCGAACGAACTTCTGTTCCACCTCGGCCTCGCCACCGTCTCGATCATCGCCTTGGTCTTCTTGGCAATCGGCTGGCGCGAGTCGATCGTGGTGGCCATCGTGATCCCCGTCACGATCCTCCTGACGCTCTTCGCCTCGTGGATCATGGGCTACACGCTTAACCGTGTCTCGCTCTTCGCCTTGATCTTCTCCATCGGTATTCTTGTCGATGACGCCATCGTGGTGATCGAAAACATCGCCCGCCACTGGGGCATGAAAGACGGCCGCGACCGCATGAAAGCAGCCATCGACGCCGTGGCCGAAGTTGGCAACCCAACGATTGTCGCCACACTCACAGTCGTTGCAGCCCTTCTGCCGATGCTGTTCGTCTCCGGCCTGATGGGCCCCTACATGTCGCCGATCCCGGCGAATGCCTCTGCCGCGATGATCTTCAGCTTCTTCGTCGCTGTCATCATTACGCCGTGGCTAATGGTTAAGGTCGCGGGTGGAGCTGATATGTCGGCCCATGCCCACGATGATAGCCACGGCGGCCATCACGGCGGCACTTTGGAACGTTTCTACGAGCGCCTCGCCCGCCCAATCCTCAAGTCCAAGGCTCGAAGCTGGGTGTTCATAATCGCGTCAATCGTGCTGTCTTTCGGCTCGCTCGGTGCGCTTTACACAAAGGACGTGACAGTCAAACTGCTTCCCTTCGACAACAAGTCCGAGCTGGCAGTCATGATCGACATGCCGGAAGGCTCTTCTGTCGAAGCGACTGATCGCGTTGCGCAAGACATCGCCCAAATCGTTATGGGCCTGCCCGAGGTACTGAACGTTCAAACGCAAGCTGGAACGGCTGCGCCCTTCAACTTCAATGGCCTCGTGCGCCACTATTTCCTGCGTCAGGAAGCCAATCTCGGCGAGGTCTCGATCAATCTCTCGGCAAAGACCGAACGCGAACGCGCGAGCCACGAAATAGCTCTCGAAATCCGCGAGAAGATCGCCATTCTCGACGTTCCGGCAGGCACCTCTCTGAAAGTCGTCGAGCCGCCTCCGGGCCCGCCTGTAATCGCCACGCTCTTGGCGGAGGTCTACGGCCCAACCCCGGAAGCCCGCCGCGAAGCTGCTGCCAAGATCCGTCAAGCCTTCGAGGCAGTGCCCTTCGTTGTCGACGCAGATGACAGCTACGGCCAACAGGCCCGCCGCCTGCGCGCCACGATCTCGACCGATGATCTGGAGTTCTTCGGTGTGCAGGAACAAGACGTGTTCGATACGATTGCCATCCTGAACGGAGGCCAGACAGTCGGCTATTCCCATCGTGAAAACGGACGGCATCCGATCCCGCTCGAAATTGCCCGCGACAAGGGCGCGCGCGTGATGGACGAGCGTTTCCTCTCCACCCCGATCCCCGCAAATGTCCTACCCGGCGCGCGCGGTGTCGTGGAACTTGGGGATGTGATCCAGATCCGCGAAGAGCAAGCGAGCTTCCCGATTTTCCGCCACAATGGCCGGGCCGCCGAAATGGTAACTGCCGAATTGGCGGGCGCTTTTGAGGCTCCTCTCTACGGGATGATCGCCGTCAGCGCCGAACTCGACAAAATGGATTGGGCCGAAGGCACGAAACCTGAAATCAGCCTCTACGGCCAACCGGAGGACGAAACCAAAACCACGCTCCTCTGGGACGGTGAATGGGAAGTAACTTATGTTACCTTCCGCGACATGGGCGCAGCTTTCGGCGTGGCGCTTTTGGGGATCTACATCCTCGTTGTCGCCCAGTTCGGCTCGTTCCGCCTGCCGCTGGTGATCCTCACACCTGTGCCGCTGACGTTCCTCGGCATCATGATCGGCCACTGGCTTTTCGGCGCGCCGTTTTCGGCAACCTCGATGATCGGCTTTATCGCCCTTGCTGGCATCATCGTTCGGAACTCGATCCTCTTGGTCGATTTCATCCGCCATGCCGATCCTGCCATGCCACCAGTTGAGGTCTTGATCGAAGCAGGCGCGATCCGCTTCAAGCCAATCCTCCTGACGGCTATCGCCGCCATGATTGGTGCCGTGGTAATCCTGACGGACCCAATCTTCCAAGGCCTCGCAATCTCGCTGCTCTTCGGCCTCGCCTCGTCAACGGCGCTGACGGTTCTGGTGATCCCGGCGATCTATCGCGTCTTCAAGACGTGAAACTGACAAAGGAAAACGGCGGCAAGAGAGTTCTTGCCGCCGTTTTTCATTTTGGATTTTGGTAACTTACCAGTCGGTCGGGCCTTTGTCGCCGAACGCGTCGACAAGGAAGTCGATAAAGGCACGAACTTTCGGCTGCGTGAAACGGCCCGGCGGGTAGACCGCGTAGATGCCTTGGGTTTCAAGCGGCAGATCGGGGATGACGTCCTCAACCAGCCCTTTGGCCATTGCATCCGCATAGAGGAACGACGGCAAGTAGGCGATGCCCAACCCGGCAACGCAAGCATTCAGCAGCGACTGGCCATCGTTCACCGAAAGGCCACCAGCGGTCCGCACCTGACGGCGCTCACCGGACGGCGCAGTCACTTTCCAGACATTCCCGTTGGACTGGCTGGAATAGTGCAGGAGCTTATGCTCATTCAGGTCGTCGATACGCATCGGGCGACCGTATTTCTGGAAATAACGCGGGCTCGCGATCATGCGGCGCGTAGTTTCGGTCAGCTTCCGTGCCCGCAGGGTCGAGTCTTCCAGATCACCGATCCGGATCGCCATATCGAACCCTTCCGAGATCAACTCCACATAGCGGTTGTTCAACACCATGTTCACGTTGATATCGGGATACTCCTGCAAGAACTCGCCAAGGATAGGAGACAGGTGGTTCACACCGAAATCGGTCGCAACGCTGATCCGCAGCAAGCCCGAAGGCGCAGACTGCATCGAGGTCACAAGCGCGTCGGCTTCACCCGCATCGTTCAACACACGGCGGGCACGGTCGTAATACGCGAGGCCGATCTCGGTCGGGCTAACGCGCCGTGTTGTCCGGTTCAGCAAGCGCGCACCCAAGCGGGCTTCAAGCGCCGACACGTGTTTAGAAACCGCGGATTTCGAGATTCCCATCTTCTTCGCAGCGTCGGTAAAACCACCCTGGTCTACCACGGTTGCGAAGGCTTCCATTTCTGTAAGGCGGTCCATTGAAGCAGCCCTTTTCCGTTTCTCGTCGGATAACAGTGATGCTCAGGAAATCAGGCAGGACTAGGGCACATAACAGACAATACGGGGGTATTACGGAGGATCGTTAATGGTGAGGAAACGCTTCATGGCGCAAAAGTAACTAAAACAATCCAAATGGGTAGAGTTATGGCTGCGAGAATCGTCGATTGGGCAACAATCGTCGCGACCAGAACGCGGTCAGCACCGAAGCCCGCTGCAAGAACATGCGCGCCGCTCGCCGTTGGCAGGGCCGCGAACATGGTGAGTATCGACGTGATTGCCGGGTCAGCCCCCAGAAGGCGACAAGCGGCAAAGGTCATTCCGGGCAGCAATACCAGTTTGACGCCAACAAGTGTTCCAGAGAAGCCATCCAGTCTTGCAAGTGCTTTCCAGTCCATGGTCGCGCCGACGGACAGCAGCGCAATCGGGATCGCTGCCTCGGAAAGCAGTTGGAGGGGCGCGAGAGCGACTTTCGGGATCGCAAACCCGGAAAGCCCCACCAACAACCCGCTGGCACTAGCAAGCAGGAACGGGTTGAACGCAATCTTCCTGACCGTCTGACCCAAACCGAGGTTGCCACCGCGCGAGAGCGCAGAAACGGCAAACACATTCGCCAAAGGCACAGCCAAGCCCGCGCACACGGCCATCAGCGCGGCGTCGGCGTGAATAAGGGTATTCACAGCAACAAAGCCAAGCGCGGTATTGAAACGCCACGCCGTTTGCCATGCTCCCGCAAAATCGAGAAAGCTTTCTGGCCCGTATTTTCTTGCACCATAGCCTGCGATCAATCCAAGAGTCAGGATTGCCCAGACCCCCGGCCCGATCACGGCAACGCGCGCAAGATCGATTTCGCGCGATGCTGCTGCCGTAAAGAGGAGCGCCGGAAAGAGCACCTCGAAATTCAGGCGGTCCAGCCCGATCCAAGCCGCTTCGCTAAGCCGCTTGCGAACCAGGCCGCCCAAGGCCACCAAAAGAAATGACGGGAACAACCCCGCAAGAATAGTCAGCATCGCGCGCTCCTTAACCGTCTTGGAGCACGCGAAACACCGGGCCGCAACGCCTTAAAGCGATGCTGCCAGCCTTGTCCCTTGATTGATCGCACGTTTGGCGTCGAGTTCGGCGGCCACATCGGCACCGCCGATCACATGCACCTTCACACCTTCGGCGTCCAAGGCGTCTGCCAAGCTGCGCTCACTGAGTTGGCCCGCACACAAAACAACGGTGTCACATTCGATCAGAGTGGGCGTCTCGCGCGCCTCACCGAAGCTCACGTGGAGGCCTTGGTCGTCAATGCGTTCGTAATTGACGCCACCGATCATTTTGACGCCCTTCATCTGCAGGCTGGCGCGATGGATCCACCCGGTCGTTTTCCCCAATCGCTTGCCAGGCTTTTCAGCCTTCCGCTGGAGGAGAACAACGTCGCGGGTTGCAGGGGCAGGCTGTGGGCCTTCCGGAACCAAACCGCCTCGCACCTTTGCAGGGTCAGTTACGCCCCACTCCTTCATCCACTCCGGCAAATCCGTGGTCGGCGAATGATCTGTGGTGAGGAATTCGGCAACGTCGAAGCCAATACCACCAGCCCCGATCACAGCCACACGTTTACCGACCGCGGCACCATGCCGGAGCACGTCGATATAGCTCAACACATTCTTCCCATCCTGCCCCGGAATGACTGGATCACGCGGCATCACACCCGTTGCGATGATCACTTCGTCGAAGCCTTTCAGCATATTCGCCGTGGCTTCAGTGCCAAGACGCATCTCGACGTCCAGTTCTTTCACCATAGCCTCGAACCACTCGATCAACCCATGGAATTCTTCCTTACCGGGCACGACCTTTGCCATGTTGAGTTGCCCGCCCAACCGGTCTGCACGGTCAAACACCGTTACCTTATGGCCCCGCTCAGCTGCGGTCATCGCCGCCGAAAGCCCGGCCGGACCAGCCCCGACGACAGCAATCGACTTCTGGACCGCAGCAGGGGCAATCACCAACTCCGATTCTGAACACGCCCGAGGATTGACGAGGCAAGAGGTCAGTTTCCCCGAGAATGTGTGATCCAAGCAGGCTTGGTTGCAGGCGATGCAGGGCGCGATCAATTCGGCACGGCCCGCTGCGGCCTTGTTCACGAAATCCGCGTCGGCAAGGAAAGGCCGTGCCATCGAGACCATATCCGCGCATCCCGAGGCCAAAACCTCTTCCGCCACTTCCGGCGTATTGATCCGGTTCGAGGTAATGACAGGGATCGACACATGGCCCATCAGCTTCTTGGTGACCCAAGAGAACGCGGCGCGGGGAACGCTGGTGGCAATCGTCGGCACGCGTGCTTCGTGCCAGCCAATCCCAGTGTTGATGATCGTCGCCCCCGCTTTCTCTATCTCTTTCGCGAGTTGGATAACCTCTTCTGTGGTCGAGCCGTTCGGAACGAGATCGATCATGCTCAAACGGTAGATGATGATGAAATCATCGCCCGCCGCCGCGCGTGCCCGCTTCACAGCCTCAATCGCAACACGCATCCGGTTTTCGTACGAGCCGCCCCATGCGTCCGTGCGCTTGTTGGTGTGCGTCACGAGGAACTGGTTGATAAAGTAGCCTTCCGACCCCATCACCTCGACACCGTCATACCCAGCCTCACGCGCACGCGCGGCGGCGGTTGCAATGTCGTTTAACTGTTTCTGGATGCCCTCTTCATCCAGTTCCTTCGGAGGAAACGGCGAAATCGGGGATTTGACCGCAGAGGCCGAAACACAGTCAGGCCCGTAAGCATAACGTCCCGCATGCAGGATCTGCATCGCGATTTTGCCGCCATTCTCGTGCACGCGATCCGTCACAATGCGATGGTTCGCAATATCCTCCGGCTTGAAGAGCCCAGCAGCACCGGGGAAAACACCTCCCTCACGGTTCGGTGCCATACCCCCTGTTACGATCAGGCCAACACCGCCTTTGGCCCGAGCGGCATAAAACTCGGCGACACGGTTCCAGTCCTTCGTCTCCTCCAGCCCTGTGTGCATGGACCCCATCAGCACGCGGTTCTTCAGCGTGGTGAAGCCCAAGTCGAGCGGTGCGAGCATGTTCGGATATTGGGTCATAGCGGCCTCCCTTTTGCGAGAGAGAACGCCAATCGCTTTATGCTGTCACGCGAAACGCGGCGTCAGGCAGCGTTGTAATTCACTCAGTCTTTGGGTCATTGAAAAGCCATCCAGCCAAACCCAGAGCCAAGAGCGCGCCCAGAAGCTGCGCCGCGATAAACGCCGCAACATGCGATGGGTCGATCCCGGCGAAGGTATTCGTGAATGCCCGCCCGATCGTGACGGCAGGGTTTGCGAAGGACGTGGACGCAGTGAACCAGTAGGCGGCCGTGATGTAGAGGCCGACCAGCATGGGAATGGCTTCGGCACGCGCTTTCAGGCCGCCGAATATCACCAGAACCAACCCAAACGTTGCCACCCCTTCAGCGAACCACTGGGCACCGCCCGTTCGCGCTTTTTCAGAGAATTGAAGCAGGTTCAGGTCGAACATGCCATGAGCCACAACGGTGCCCAAGATCGCGCCAGCAACTTGGGCGACGATATATGGCGCAAGCTCACGCCACGGCAGCACCCCACGGATCGCGAATACAAGACTGACCGCAGGATTGAAATGCGCCCCCGAAATCGGCCCCAGAATAAGGATCAGAACAAACAGGATCGCTCCGGTGGGAATGGTGTTGCCCAGAAGGGAAAC
>RFUP01000420.1 GCA_009922885.1 Paracoccaceae bacterium | reverse complement strand
TCGCCCGCAGCGATCACAACGCTCTTGCCCGCCGCACGGAATTGCGAGGCGAGTTTGCCGATGGTGGTGGTTTTGCCCGATCCGTTCACGCCAACCACCAGAACCACTTGCGGCTTCGAGGCGTAAAGCGGCATCGGTTTGGCCACGGGTTCCATGATGCGGGCCACTTCGCGGGCCAGCGACTCTTTGATCTCGCGGGCCGAAAGGCGCTTGCCGAAATGGTCTTCCGCGAGGTTGGCGGCGACGCGGGCGGCGGTATCGACGCCAAGGTCGGCTTGGATCAGCAGGTCTTCGAGGTCTTCCAGCATCGCGTCATCGACGAGACGGCGCGGCGCGGCGCTGGCTTCGCTGCGGAAAAGGCGGCCAAGGAGGCCTGATTTCGGGGCTTCCGGCTCGGGTTTTACTTCGGGCTTGGCCTCAGGCTTGACTGGGGCTTGCGGCTTGGGCTGCGGCGCAGGCGCGGGAGTAGGTGCCGGTTCAGGCGCTTTCTCGGGGACCGGAGCGGGTGCGGGGTCTGGCGTAGGTTCTGGCGCAGTGCTTGCGCCGTCTTCAACGAGGGCGGTCAGCCCTTCGTCGATCTTGGCCGAAGACTTGAAAAGCCGATCCTTGAGCTTGCCGAAAAGGGACATGGGCGCGGTCTCGTTAGTGCCGTTTCCCTTCACCTAAGCCCTATCGCGGGCGATGGAAAGACCCGAGCCTCAGATCGCGGGCGCAAGCCCCATCATGATCCCCGCCTGCCCTGCAATATAGAGTGGCCAGACAAGGAGCGCGGTGAGGCGTTTCCATGGGCTGTCACCCAAGCGGAAAATCTCGATGGAGAGGATGAGGTCGGAAGCAATGAAGGCCAAAGCACCGCCGATGAGCCATGGGGAGGGCGGTGCAGAAAGGAGCGCCATAACGCCCATCGCAAGGATCAGCACCACGTGCAGCGCGACGGCAGGGCGCAGAGGCCCGGTGTGTGGCAAAAGCCAGAAGCGGGTGGAGAGGCCGAAGAGCCAGAGCGCGGCGATGGCTGCCAGCGCGGGTGTTGTCGGCTCAAGCGGCGCATGCTCGTAGATCGCGGCAACATAGGCGATATGCGCGAGTGCAAAAAAGCCGATCCCGGCTTTGAGGGCGCTATCGCCTGCGCGCGACAGCGCGAGGTCGCCCAGCACGGAAAGGGCGAGGCCCAGAAGCGCGAGCCACGGCCAGCCCATCAGTGCCAGTGCGATCAACGGCAGGCCCAGCGCGGCCCCTTTGGTGGCGGTGCGCCATACAGAGACGGGGCGCGTGACGATGGCCCAATAGAGCAGAGATGCGAGAAGGCCTGAGGCGAGGAGTAAATCTGTCATGCCCGCACCCTACCCCTTTCGCGCTGATTTCCGCCAGCCTCCCCTTGCGGCACTGGCGCGGGCGAAGCCTTTGGGGCATGCTCGCCTTATGAGACATCTGACCTTGTTCCTCGCGCTGCTTCCCAGCCTCTCCGGTGCCACAGAGGCGCGGATGAGCGCGGAGGATTTCGACGCCTATACGCAGGGCAAGACCTTCTATTACGGCTCGATGGGCAAACCCTATGGCGGCGAGGAATATTTGCCGGGGCGGCGGGTGCGGTGGTCTTTCCTTGATGGCAATTGCCGCGACGGGGAATGGTTTGCAGAGGCGGGGATGATCTGCTTCGTTTATGAGGACAACCCCGAGCGGCAATGCTGGAGCTTCCACAAGGGCGGGCGCGGGCTGGTGGCGCGGTTCGAGAACGATCCCGCGCAAAGCGAGCTTTACGAGGTGGAGCAGAGCGACGCGCCGTTGATGTGCCTCGGGCCGAAAGTTGGCGTCTGATTACAGCAAAGAGCCTTGTTCGGGCGGCGTTTCTGGCGTTTTCACAGGCTTTTTCGGGCGTTGCGGCGCGGTTGAGGGCAAGGCGGCGAGCTTGCCATCGGCAAATTCGATTTCCAGAACCGTGGCTTTGGCCGCATCTGCGGCCGTGGTGACGAGCGCATCATCGCCCCGGATCACCGCGTAGCCGCGCGCCAGCGTGGCGCGGTAGCCCAAGGTTTCGTGCAGACGATCCAGCGCTTCAAGCTTGTCGCGGCGCTTGGCGGTGGATTGGGCGAAGGCGGCGTTCAGGCGGTCGCCCAAACGGGAAAGATCGCGAGTTTCCCGCTCGATGTACTTTTTCAACGGGTCGAGCGAGAGGCGGTCGGCGCGGCGACCCAAGGCTTCCTTGCGCGCGAGGATCAGGCGCTCGGCGGCAGGGGTGAGCCGCTCGGAGGCGGTATCGAGGCGCTGGCGGGCTTGGTTGGT
>RFUP01000419.1 GCA_009922885.1 Paracoccaceae bacterium | reverse complement strand
GTGAGGACAGCAGTAATGAGCATCAATATTTCGATCAATGATCTGGGATTCGCCGTTGAGAGCGAGAAGGTCGGGCAGCATGACCGCTTCTGGAGCAAGGTGAACCGTGGCGCGTGGGAGGTTGATACCTACCGCGTGATCGACGCCCATACCGACACGCAGACCTTGGCCATCGATTGCGGCGCATGGATCGGGCCGACGGTTTTGTACACGGCGCAGCGCGCGGGGCTTTGCGTGGGCTTCGAGCCGGATCCCGTGGCCTATGAAACGCTGATGAACAACATCCAGCTGAACGCTTCGGCTATGTGGGCGAAGAAGCTGAAGGTGCTGAACGAGGCCATCCATTCGAGCGGCAAGCCGATCCAGATCGCAGCGGCAGGCATTGGCGGGGACTCGATGACGAGCGCGCTCAATGTGGAACACGCGACGGCCTGGACGGTTAAGACCCGTAAGTTGCAGGATGTGATCAAAGCCTATCGGGCGAGCTTCAAGAAGGTGTTCGTGAAGATTGACGTGGAAGGCGGGGAGTATGACATCCTGCCGGGGATCAAGGACGTGATGGCGGATACGCGCAATTCCTTCCTGATCTCGTTCCATCATCGCCGCCTGAAGCTGGCGTTGGAGCACGACTGCGCGACGAAGGAAGAGGCGCATGAGAAGCTTGTGGCGACTGTGAGCCGCGTGGTGGACGCGCTGCCGTGGGAGCGGGGCATCCGGACCATCGAGGGCGAGCTTCTGGAGCGCGCGGCGGTGGAGCAGATCGTTGCCAAGGGCAAGGGCTTTGCCATGGATATCGTGATCGGCTGACGCTGCGGCGTTGGTATACCATCCCTTGATCTTCCTGCGCGTTGGGCCGAACATCGCGCGGGGAGACGAGGGAGGATGGGATGAGCAAAGCGCGAGTACGGCCGCTTCGGTCGGCGGATGTGACCGAGGGGCAGACAGCGGCGGCGGCCCGTTCGCTCTGGATGGCGGGGGGTGTGGACCCTGCCGATTTCGGCAAGCCGATCATTGCGGTGGCCAATTCCTTCACCGAATTCGTGCCCGGCCATGTGCACCTGCAAGAGGTGGGGCGCTTGGTGTGCGATGCGATCCGCGCGGCGGGGGGTATCCCGCGCGAGTTCAACACCATCGCGGTGGATGACGGGATCGCGATGGGGCATGACGGGATGCTCTATTCCCTGCCTTCGCGGGAATTGATTGCGGACAGCATCGAATACATGTGCGAGGCGCATAAGGTGGATGCGCTGATCTGCCTGTCGAATTGCGACAAGATTACCCCCGGTATGCTGATGGCCGGGTTGCGGCTGAATATCCCCACGGTGTGGGTTTCTGGCGGGCCGATGGAAGCCGGGCGGATCGTGAACGGGAACGCGATGCGGCGGGTCGATCCGATTGAAGCATATGTGTCGGCATTCGACCCTGATGCAGGGGAAATGGCCAAAGAAGTGGAGCATCAGGCTTGCCCGACTTGCGGGTCTTGCTCGGGGATGTTCACGGCAAACTCGATGAATTGTTTGGCGGAGGCGATTGGTTTGGCCTTGCCCGGCAATGGCTCGCTTCTGGCGACGCATGCGGATCGGCGGGGGCTGTTCGTTGAGGCGGCGCGGCATGTGGTGGCTTTGGCGGAGCGGCATTACGGCGAGGGTGATGACACCTGTCTGCCGCGCAGCATTGCTACGCGGGCTGCGTTTCTGAATGCGATGACAGTGGATATCGCCATGGGGGGGTCGACGAATACGATCCTGCATATGCTGGCGATGGCGCATGAGGCGGAGGTGGATTTCACCATGGCCGATATTGATCGGCTGTCGCGGCAGGTGCCGCATCTGTGCAAGGTCTCGCCCGCTACCCAGCAGTATTACATGGAGGATGTGCACCGCGCGGGCGGGATCATGGCGATCATGGGAGAGCTGGCGGCGGGTGGCCTCATTGACACCTCGGTGTCGACGATCAGCGGGGGCCGTTTGGCCGAGGTGCTGGCAAAGTGGGATGTGAAGCGTTCGGGCAATGCTGAGGCGGATCACTTTTTCCGCGCGGCGCCGGGCGGCAAGCGGACGATCCGTGCCTATGCGCAGGAAATGCGCTGGCAGGAGATGGATCTGGACCGTGAGGGCGGCTGCATCCGCGACATGGCGCATGCCTATTCGGCGGAGGGCGGATTGGCGGTGTTGAAGGGCAACATCGCGGAAGATGGCTGTGTGGTGAAAACCGGAGCGGTGCCCGAGGAGATGCGCATATGGCGCGGGGTGGCACGGGTTTTCGACCAGCAGGAAACGGCGCTGAAGGCGAT
>RFUP01000418.1 GCA_009922885.1 Paracoccaceae bacterium | reverse complement strand
CATCGCCCGCAGTCACGAGTTGCCCCGCGCACACCACAGGCACATTCACCGAGCCCAAGGTTTCCTTCACCGTGCCCTGCGCCGAAATGGTCTTCGACCACACCGGAAAGCCCATCGCCGTCAGATCGCGCACGTCCCGCACGCCTGCATCAATCACTAGCCCCCGGCACCCCCGCGCCATCGCGGAGGTCGCCAGCAGATCACCGAAATAGCCGTTGTCACAAGGCGATGTCGGTGCCAGCACCAGAATATCGCCCTCGCGCAACTGCTCGATGGCCACATGCAGCATCCAGTTGTCACCGGGCGGCGCGGAAATCGTCACCGCCGATCCGGCAATCTGCGCCCCGCGATAAATCGGCCGCATGTAAGACGCCAAACACCCGCTCCGCCCCTGCGCCTCATGCACCGTGGCAACCCCTGCCCGCGCGAGCCCCGCAATAACCTCAGGCTTGGCCCGGGGGATGTTCTGCACCACAACGCCCATGCGTTTACCCCTTCGCCACAGGCGGCGTGCCATGGGTGTGGAAGCTCTCGATGGTCTTCAACCCCCACGCCTGCCCGCGCTTCCGCTCGGCCTCTGTCCACACCACAGGCTCCCAATCCGGTGCAAGAATAAGCCGCGCCCCCGCGTTCGCCAATTCCACGCGATTGCCCGCAGGCTCCCAAACATAGAGGAAGAACGTGCCCTGAATGGCGTGCTTATGCGGCCCCGTTTCGATATGAACGCCGTTCTCCAGAAACACATCCGCCGCCCGCAAGATGTCTTCCCGCTGATCGGTGGCATAGGTCACATGGTGAAGCCGCGCATGCCCGCCACCATGCTCCTCTGTGCAGGCCAGATCGTAAGTCTTGTTGTTCACCGTGAACCAGCAGCCCCCGATCCGGCCATTATCGAGCTGGATCATCTCGGTCACCCGGCTGCCAAGGCAGGTTTCCATGAAGCGCCGGAACTCCCGCACATCCGATGAGAGGAGGTTGAGGTGATCCAACCGCCGCGGGCAGGCCCCCTGCGCATGAAACCGCGACGACATGTTCTTCAGCGCAGGCTGATCCACGCCCTCGCGCGGGGCCCGCTGCGACTCCCAATAGATCTCGAACACATGCCCGAACGGATCCTCGAACCGGAACGCCCGCCCATGCCCAAGATCGCCCTCGACCCAGCCATGCACCTTATACCCAGACGCCTCGATCACCGCCACGCGCCGCGCCAAAGCCTCCGGCGACGCCGCCCGATAGCCGATATGCCCCACCCCCGTCGTATGATGCCGCGTCAGCTTCAGCGAATGGAACTCGTAGTCATCCCACGCCCGCAAATAGGCACTCGTCTCGTCCTGCCCCGACAGCTTCAACCCGTAAACACGGATGAAAAAATCGAGACTTTCCTCGAATTTGTCGGTGTACACCTCGACATGCCCCAGATGCGCAATGTCAAACGACGGGTTGGTCGCTTCGGTCATCTCTCGATCCTCCCTCGTGCCGCAGGTCTCCCCGCTCACAACTCATCCACTGTGCGCGGAAAGATCGACTGGAACCCCTCCGCATATTTACAGGCTCGCCCGCCGCCCATGCCGCCCGAATTGCGGGTGAAATGGTTGGCGCGGTTCTCGGCCACGCGGGTGTAGAACTCCCAGAGGTGCTCCTGCCCCTCCATGCACTCGATCGCCGCCCGCTTCTTCCCCCAGACTGGCGTGATGTCGAGGAACGTATCCGGCTTCCACCCCATCTGCTCGGTCTGATGCGGCTCGAAAAGATAAAGCTGCGGCGCCCCCAGAACCTTCTGCCCCGGGTTATGCCCCCAGGCCTGCGCCGTTGAGCGGCACTCCAGCACGATCTGCGTCGTCAGCATATGGTCGGTGTTATAGGGGTCGTATTGCGAATGGCTGAGCATGAAGGAAGGCTGCACATCGCGCATCACCTGCACCAATCGGTCCTTGTCGCCGCGGTCCATCTCCAGCGGATAATCGCCCAGATCGAAGCATTGAAGGTCATGCACCCCCAAAGCCTCCGCCGCCCGCTCCGCCTCGCGCCGCCGCGCCGCCTTCACCTGCTCAAGCGTCATCCCCGGCAATTTCCAGAGCTTCGCACTCTCGCCCCGCTCCCCGAAAGACAGGCACACCACAGTGACGTTATACCCCATCTCCGCATGCAGCGCGATCGCCCCGCCACAGCGCCACACGAAATCGGCCGCATGTGCAGAAATCACCAGCGCAGTCTTCTGGGCCGCCATCATTACTCTCCCTTTGATGCGTTCCAGACCTCTCACGCCACCCTTGGCCAGACAATTCCAATCCCCGCCCCACGGCATAAGT
>RFUP01000417.1 GCA_009922885.1 Paracoccaceae bacterium | reverse complement strand
GGCAAGGCGCGCAGCAGATCCGCAATTCGGACTTGGGCAAGTTCACCCTGTCGATCTTCATTTTGCCGCCTTCTATCAAGGAGTTGCGGCGCAGACTTGAGACGCGCGGGCAAGACAGCGCCGAGGTGATCCAGAAGCGGATGGCGAAAAGCTGGGACGAGATCAGCCATTGGGATGGCTATGATTTCGTGCTGGTGAACGATGATCTGGATGCCACTTTCGAAAAGCTGAAGACCATCGTCGATGCAACGCGCTTGCGCCGTGAGCAGCAACCCGGTTTGGTGGAACATGTGCGCGCGTTGCAGGGCGAATTCGAGGAGATGCTATGACACTTTACGCATTGGACGGGCTTTCGCCCACGGTTCCCGAGGATGGTGATTACTGGGTTGCCGCCGGCGCGCATGTGATCGGCAATGTGGTGATGGAAAGCGGCACCTCTGTTTGGTTCGGCTGCACGATCCGGGGTGATAACGAGGTGATCCGGATCGGCGCGGGCAGCAACGTGCAGGAAAGCACGGTGATGCATACGGACGAAGGCTATCCCATCACCATCGGCAAGAATTGCACTATCGGGCACAAAGCGATGCTGCATGGCTGCACGATTGGCGACAACTCGTTGATCGGGATGGGCGCGACAGTGTTGAACGGGGCGAAGATTGGCAAGAATTGCCTGATCGGGGCAGGGGCCTTGATTACGGAAGGCAAGGAAATTCCGGATGGAAGCCTTGTGATGGGCGCACCGGGCAAGGTGGTGCGGCAGTTGGACGAGGCCGCAATCCAGCGCCTCACAGTTTCGGCACTGCATTACCAAGAGAATATGCGGCGGTTCCGGGCCGGGCTGAAGGCGCTTTGATTAAGCGATGACCCTCGCGCGTTCTTCGGCGGTGAAATTGCGGCAAATATCGCGGGTGTAGCGGCTGCGGGAGGGCTGCTCGGCGCCATCTTCGATTCGGATGGAGAGACCCGGAAAGTTGCGGGTGAGTTCACGGATGACCATCTTCGGATTGCGGAGGCCTTGGGCGTAGAGGCAGAGCGCCGCATGGGAGCCGCATTGGGCGAGAAGGCCCGCGATGTCATTGGCGTCATACTCGGCACAGAAAAGGGCGCAATGCACCTCATCGGGGGCTAGATCGGCGAGATGCGCGGCGCTTAAGGCGGAGAAGGCCAGCGCTTGTCCAAACGCGTGAGCAAAAATGGCCTCGGGCGATTGGATAAAGAGAGTTCGGGGCGCGGACGACATGGCAGTGTAGACCCTTTGGTGGAACAAGATCCCTTGAATGCCATCCTAAGATGTATATTTCAGATTAAAACCAATCCGAACGGATATATTTGAAAAAATCTAAGCGGTTGTCAAAAAACTTTGCCTAAACGCCACTGCACTCTGCAAAAAGGGCAAAACGGAGGAAAAGATGAACCGCGCCGATCTGCAGCAAGTTCTCGGGGCTTTGCCACAGGCCGCTTTGGCCGTCGATGCCGAGGCGCGCATCTTGGCGGCGAATGCGGGAGCTGAGGCGATTTTCGGCGGTGATCTGGCCGGAAAACCCTTGGTGATGGTGGCGCGCCAGCCTGCGGTGATGGCCGCTGTGGAGGCCGGGGCGCGCCAATCCGTACGAATCGCGCGGCAGGAGCAGGGAGTCGACCAGCATTTGATCCTCACCATTGCGCCGATCCGCGTGGAAGGGGCTGGGGCGCAGATGCTCTTTTTCGAAGACATCACCGAGCGTGAAGTGGCCGCGCAGATGCGGCGGGATTTCGTGGCCAATGTGAGCCACGAATTGCGCACACCTTTGACGGCGCTCATGGGGTTTGTGGAAACCCTGCAAGGCCCTGCAAAGAACGACCCGGTGGCGCAGGAGCGGTTTCTGGCGATCATGGCGGGTGAGGCGGGGCGGATGAACCGCTTGGTGCAGGATCTTTTGTCACTCGGCCAGGTGGAGGCGACGGAGCGCATCCGGCCCACGGCGGAGATCGATATGGCGCAGCTTGTTGGCTCGACGTTGCGCGGACTGGAACCGGTGGCGGAGTCCGCGAAAGTGGTGTTCGAAACGGAGGGGATAGATCGTGCTGTGCCGGTGCGCGCGGATAGCGACCAGTTGCGGCAAGTACTGACGAACCTCGTCGAGAACGCGATCAAATATGGCGGTTCTGGCGGTCGTGTGCGGGTGATGGTGGGAGAAATTGCGCGCGATGCAGGCTTGCGCGGGCCAGCGGTGCAGGTGGTGGTGCAGGATTTCGGGCAGGGGATTGATCCGGTGCATATCCCGCGCCTGACAGAGCGGTTCTACCGTGTGGACAGCCATCGTTCGCGGG
>RFUP01000416.1 GCA_009922885.1 Paracoccaceae bacterium | reverse complement strand
GACAGCGAGGTTCAGCATGGCGCGAGAGTGGCGCGGGAACGGGCAGGGATCAAGGGCTTCGGGCTTTTCTTCTTTCGCGGCATTTGCAAGACTTCCATTCGCGCGGAAGCGTTCATATGTAAATCATTGTAACATTGCCTTTGGCGGAGCGGAGAGAGTTTGATGAGCGATTTTGCGGCACAGATCGAGAAATCCCAGCGGGACGTGGCCGAGGCGCAGGCGCGTATGGCGGAGCTGACGGGCCGGATCGAGACGGCGCGGGAAAAAATGGCGGCGGGTGATGCGAAGGCCGCGTCGATTGATATCGAGAATGCAACGCTTGAGGATGTGCACAAGCACACCGAGGTGATGAACGCCAATATCGCCGAATTGATCATGGGGCTGGATGATGTGACGGCGGGGTTCTCCAAGGATTTCAGCGAGATGCGCTCGAAAACCGGATGGGAGAGTTTTGTGGGCATCTTCTCGAAGGGGCGCTCGGAGGCGATGCGGCAGGAGCGGATGCGGACGGCTTCTATCGACGACAAACTGCAAGACCTGATCGCCAAATCCGATGTGATTACGAGGCTGCTGCAGAGCCAGCTTGACGAGCTGAACCGCCAGAAGGCGCGGGTGGAGGCCAATCTGGTGGAAACGCTGGATGAGCGGGAGTTTACCGTGGGCGCTTTGGAGGGGGTGCGGGCGGAAATTGCGGCGCTTGATCCGAAGATCATCGAATTGGAGAACAAAATCGCTGTGACCACGGATGCGGCGGCGCGGACCAAGCTGGAAACCGAACTGGCGGCGCTCAATACGCGCCATAACGAGATGGTGCAGGACGAGCAGGTGAAGCTGGCGAAGAGCCAGACGCTGGAGCGCTATATCGAGAAGGGCAAGACCTGGGTCGATAGTTTGCAGAACCAGGCGGCGACGCAGATGGTGTTGATCAACAAGTTGCAGACCGACACGCGGCAACGGGTGGTTCTGTATGACGCGCTGACGAAATCCTTGAAGACCGCGCAGCAGCAGGATGTGGCGCACCGGATCAACGAGATTGGGGTGAAGACCGATCAGGAGGCGCAATCGGCGATGGCGGCGATCGGGGCTGCCACAAACGAGAAGATGGCCGATATGATGGAGCGCCACGAGGATCATATGGTGTTCGCGCGTCAGGTTCTGGAAGCGAAGGCCAAGGCGGATGAACGCTTTGCGCGCCGCTTTGCCGAGATCGTCGAGAAGCATGACAAGAATGCCTATGGAGGATGATCCGCGCATGGCGCGCGTGACCGAGATGCGGCGGAAACGTTGGATCGCGATGGGCGTTATTTCAGTGGGGATGGCTGCGGTTGCGCTGGGCTTGCCGGCTCATGCGAAGACGCTGTTTCTGATCTGGGTGTTCGTGATGGTGGGAACTTGGTTTCAGCAGGAGCGGGAGATTTTGCGGGTCAAGAAGGGGGAGCCTAAGCCGTGAGCGAAGTGTTGACGCGCGACCACGTGGCTTTGGCGGACCGTTTCGCGAGTCGGCGTTATTTCGCGAAGTTCGAGGGGATTCTGGGCCATCTCGGGCGCGTGGCGGCGATGCTGCGCGCCGAAGGGCAGTTCGATGCCGAGGAAATGGAGGCGGTGACGCGCTACCTTGTGGCGCTCAATCTGACGTTCCGGGCGCTTTCGATGAAATACCTTCTGGTGGGGCGCGAGACGGCGACCATGGCGGGGGTGCTGCAGATCGACAAGGTCGAGAGCGGGTTTCCGGTGTTCAACGAGCTTCTGATGATGGCCAATGACGCGATGCAGGCGGCGCGGCATCTGGAGGGCTTGCCGCCGACGCAGGCGTTGAAGGAAGCGATGGTGCGGCGGATCGTGGGGGCGCAGGAGATCCCGACAGAGGAGCAATTCGCGCTGTCGCAGCGGCTTTATTACGAGGAATTGCAGCGGGGCGAATTGTTCTGGGCGCGCAACGATCCGCAGGCGGTCTGGCTTTCAGGTTTGGGCGAGGAACGGCGGCGGTATCTGATCCATTGGGCGGGGTATGACAGTCAGGTGAACCTGCCTGCGATCTACCTGATGGAGGTGGAAGACAGTGGGCGCACGGCTTTGCCGAAGGACGTGCGGCGCTGGCCGGAGGTGCAGGCGCATCTGATGGGGCAGGCGATGGGGGGCTTGAAGCTTTTGACCATCGCCAAGGGATTTGACGAGTATTTCAACGACTTGCACCCGAAGCGTTTGCGGCGGTTGCACGTGGGGCCGATGTATTCGCATGCCTATACCGAGCAGCACGGGCCTATTCGCGAGGTGCTTGAGCAGGCGGCCGCGCCGATGGGGCAGGATTGG
>RFUP01000415.1 GCA_009922885.1 Paracoccaceae bacterium | reverse complement strand
CCTCAACTTGGCGTAACTTTGTAACGATCTCTTCGGGCTTCGGTCGCTTGTTTGCCATTCCTGGTCCTCCGTTTCCTAAACATAGCGGTGGACCGGTTCAGTGGGGGAGTCTCAGCGTTGCAGCGCCTCGCGCAGCGAGGTGGGGGGCTGTGTCAGGTTGCGCAGGTCTAACGAGGCAACAAGATCTAGCAAATGGCTTTTCATCAGCTGCTCGGCCAAGCTGGCATCTGCCGTGGCAAAGGCCTCGAGTAGGGCGTGATGGGCTTGGGTTTCGCACAGGGCCGCGCGGCGGCGCCAATACAGGGCGATAATCAGCGACGAGCGCGAAATGAGTTCGGAAATGAATGTTTCAATCGTGGTCTGATCCGCAATCCGCGCGATTTCTACGTGAAACTGGCCCGATAAGAACAGCGCCTTTCCGGTTTCGCCAGCATCCAGCGCGGCATGTTCTTGGGCAATATTTTCTTCCAGCACGGCCAGCGCCTGCGGTGTCATGCGCAGGGCTGCGGAATGCGCTGTGCGGGGTTCCAGCAGGGCGCGGGCCTCGAACACCTCGCGGGCTTCTCGCACCGAGGGTTGGGCAACAAAGGCCCCGCGATTTCGCCGCAGTTCGACCAAATGGCGATGTGACAAGGCCAACAGCGCCGCGCGCACGATGGTGCGGCTGATGGCATAGGCCTCGGCCAAATCATCTTCGCCCAGCTTGGTGCCGGGGGGGATGCGGTGCTCGTGGATGGCGCGTTCCAGATCGGCGGCAACCAGATCGGCGGTCCATGGCGTTTGGTCAATCTTGTTCATCGTGGCCCAAGCCCCTTTTGCCTGTCTGGGTAATGTCGCGAATCGTGGCGCCCACCACAAGGGGCTGGGTGCATTTCGGAATTTTCGACAAAAATGTATACAATAGTGTTATGTTTTTTGTGCACAGCGTGCTGCCCGCTGCCTAAATTCCGGGCGAATTGGGTTTTTGTTATGCTGCAGGTGCAAAAACACATGCCCACTGCCGCCCCGGCCCGCAAGCTGAAACAGCCACGATAGGGGACAGCGATGCGCACGGGATATGATCTAGAGCTGGTACACTTGACCAAACGGTATGGTGATACGCTGGCGGTGCGCGACCTAAACCATGTGTTTTTAAGGGGCAGTTATGTTTGCCTGCTGGGCCCGTCTGGGTGTGGGAAATCCAGCACCTTACGCATGATTGCCGGCCACGAAGACGTCAGCGATGGGGCGATTGTGCTGGATGGGCAAGATATTTCCACCTTGGCCCCCGCCCAGCGTGGCACGGCGATGATGTTTCAAAACTATGCGCTTTTTCCCCATCTAAGCGTGCGTGACAACGTGGCGTTTTCGCTGCGCATGCAGGGCAAGCCCAAGGCACAGCGCCACGCGCGCGCCGATGAATTGCTGGAATTGGTTGATATGACAGCCTTTGCCGAACGCATGCCCGCCCAGCTGTCTGGGGGGCAGCAACAGCGCGTGGCCTTGGCGCGGGCCTTGGTGGCGCAGCCTAAGGTGCTGTTGCTGGATGAACCGCTCTCGGCGCTGGATCCGTTTTTACGCATCCGCATGCGGGCCGAGTTGAAGAAGCTGCAACGCGCTTTGGGTATCACCTTCATCCACGTCACGCATGGCCAAGACGAGGCGCTTGCGCTCTCCCGCCGTTTCGAGGAACTGGACGCGGATGCGTTGGTTGATCGGATCCTGTTGCGGGGCGGCCGTTGATGGGTTCGGCGCCAGCGCGGGTGGTGCCGGTGCGGCTCAATCCCGAGCTGGTGATGGCGGTGGATGAGCGTGCCGCCGATGAGGGCTGCAACCGGTCTGAGTTGGTGCGCCGTGCGTTGCGCGCCTACCTGACGTGACGAAGAGCATCGTCGAGTGCTGGGAGATCATGTTCGAGCGTGTCCCAGAGCACCGCAAGGTCGACGCTGGCGTAGTCGTGAACGACCTTGTGGCGCATGCCGATGATGAGTCGCCATGGCACGTGTGATGTGCGCTCTCGGGCTTGATCGCTGACCCGGGCCGCAGCCTCGCCGATCTCCGCGATGATGTTCTTGGCAGCTCGTTGAGCGATCGGATTGGACAGGAAGTGCCTTCGCCCTAGTTCGATGATCAACGTCGCATCATGGAGCGCATCGAGGATTACCCCGGTGTGGTCGTAAAGGAGGATTGGCGACGGATCTATCCGTATGGCGCCATCGGCAGTCATGTACTGGGGTTTCTCGGTGCGATCCAGAAGGATTCTGCCGCTTATTACAAGTCGCTGGGGTACGACCCCAATGAACGGGTCGGTTTGTACGGGGTGGAACTCAC
>RFUP01000414.1 GCA_009922885.1 Paracoccaceae bacterium | reverse complement strand
GCGTATTTCTTTGCCGCGCCCGTGTTCAGGTCCGGTGGCGGGGTGGCGGGTGCGCTATTGGTTGTGGTGGATGTGGAGCGGCTGGAAGCCGAATGGCGCGGGGCGCGACCTGCGATCTGGTTCACGGATCGAAGAGGGGAGGTGTTTATCTCGAACCGAAGCGAGTTGCTGGGATGGCGACGCGCGGGTCTCGGGATTGCGCCGCCAGACATGACGCCCGGGACGGCGCGGGCGGGGCTTTCGCAGGAAGTGGTGGCGGGGCATGTGATCTGGGAGGAGAACTGGTCGCCCTATGTGCCCTCAAAGGGGCTGTATCTGGTGCAGGAACTGCCTGTGATCGGGATGCAGGCCGAGACGCTACTGGATGTGGAATCAGCGCGCCGGATCGCGGGGTTGCAGGCTGCGGCCGTGGCGGCGATCTGCTTGGCCTTTGGGGCGGTGCTCTTCGTGTTCCATGCGCGGCGGCGAACCTTGATGGAGGCGAATGAACAACTCGAAGCGCGGGTGACGGATCGAACGCTGGAGTTGAGCGCGGCGAACGAGAAGCTTTCGGAAGAGGTGGCGGAACGCACGGCTGCGGAAACCGCTTTGAAGCGGGCGCAGGCTGAGCTTGTGCAGGCGGGAAAGCTGTCGGCGCTGGGGCAGATGTCAGCGGGGATCAGCCATGAATTGAACCAGCCGCTGATGGCGATCCAGCAATATGCAGAGAATGGCGCTGCGTTTCTGGAACGTGGGCGCGCGGAAGTGGCGCGGGACAATCTGCGGCGGATCGGAGAGATGGCGCACCGGATGGGGCGCATCATCAAGAACCTGCGGGCCTTCGCGCGACAGGAAAGCGAGCCTGTGAAACGCGTGGATCTGGTGGGGATTGTAGATGCCGCACTGGAACTGGCCGAAGCGCGGTTGAAAACGGCAGAGGTTGCGGTGCAATGGGAACGGCCCAAAGCGCCCGTTTGGGTCATGGGCGGCGAGGTGCGCTTGGGACAGGTTGTGGTGAACCTTCTGAGCAACGCGGCGGATGCGATGGCGGGGATGGAGCCGCGCGAGGTTCGAATGACGCTTTGGGCCGATCCGGAGCGTGTGCGGCTTGATGTGGCAGATTCGGGGCCGGGGATCCGCGAGCCGGAGCGGATTTTCGACCCGTTCTATTCGACGAAGGAAGTGGGCGCAGGCGAAGGCATGGGGTTGGGCCTGTCGATCAGCTATGGGCTTGTGCAGAGTTTTGGCGGAGCGATCCGGGGGCGGAACCGCCCCGAGGGTGGCGCGGTGTTCACAGTTGAGCTACAGGCGGCGCCGGAAACCCTGAAAGGACCGGTATGACTTCGGTGACTGTGCTTCTGGTGGATGACGATGCGGCGGTGCGGGAAGCGCTTTCGCAAACTTTGGAATTGGGCGGGCTTTCCGTGCGCGCGGCGGGGAGTTTCGTGGAGGCGAAAGACCTGATCCAGCGGGAGTTTGCGGGGATCATCCTTTCGGACATTCGGATGCCGGGGCGGGACGGGTTCCATTTGCTTGATTACGCGCAAGGGATTGATCCGGACCTTCCGGTGATCCTCCTGACAGGCGAAGGCGATATTCCGATGGCGGTGAAGGCCATGGGGAAGGGCGCCTTCGGGTTTCTGGAGAAGCCCTGTGCGGGCACGGATCTGATGGCGGAATTGGAGCGGGCGTTTAAGACCCGCGCGCTGGTGATGGAAAACCGCCGATTGAAAGCGCAACTCACCACAGGCGACGCGGCGGCGCGGATGCTGCACGGGGTTTCGGCCTTGGCCGAAAGCCTGCGCGCGCGGGTGCGGGCGGTGGCAGCGGCGCGGGGCGAGGTGCTGGTGACAGGTGCGCCGGGGGCCGGGATTTCGAAGGTTGCCGAGGTGGTGCATCTCTTGGGACCGGACGGCAAGGGACCGTTCGTGAAGCGTGCCGCGGCGGGGATGACTGCGCCGGGGGTCGTTGCGGCGCTGGAAGCAGCGCAGGGTGGTTCGCTTTTCCTCGACGAAGTCACAAATTTGAACGCGGAGGCCCAGTTTGCCTTGCTGGAAGCCGTGGAGGCAGGTGCGGGCGCAAAGGTGATCGCGGGGTCGAACCATGATCTGGCGGAGGTCATGGCGGCGGGGCGGTTCAATGCCGAGCTTTATTACCGCTTCGATGTGTTGCAGGTGCGGATTCCGGCGCTTTCCGAGCGGCCGGAGGATATTCCGGTGCTTTTCCGTCAGTATGTGGCGCAAGCTTGCGAGCAGGCGGGGCTGACAGCTCCGGAAATCTCGCCCGATGTGGTGGCGGGGTTGATGGCGCGGGACTGGCCGGGAAATGCGCG
>RFUP01000413.1 GCA_009922885.1 Paracoccaceae bacterium | reverse complement strand
GCGCCACCGCCGAGGTTGTGCACAACGCCGATACCGTATGCCGATGCATCAGCTTCCGACTCGTCGTTGGAGATGTAAGCGGTCACAGTGGTAGCCGCACCAGCCGAGAACGAGCCCGAGAGGGTGAGAGCGGTGTCGCCAGCGTTCGAAGCTGCTGCGAGGCCAACGCCAACGCCGCCAACGGTGGTGCCAACGGTGGCAACCCACTCAGCGTTTGCACCTGCGTCCGAGGTACCAACAGCAACGTTCACGCCGCCCATTGCGTATGCAACTGCGACTTCAGTGTGGCCGCCGTCAACGGTGGAGAGGTGGAGCGAGAGATCGCCAACCGAGTACATCAGTTCGACGCCGTTCACGCCTGCGCCGCGCGACGAGTACGACTGGCCAGTCCAGTTCGACACAACGTTTGCGTAGCCGAGGCCGGTGAGGCCAACGGAGCCAGCGTAGAGGCCGGGCATCGAGTCAACTGCGCCGTAGATGTTGCCAACAGCGAGTTCCATGCCGGAAGCGGACACGCTGTAGCGTGCGCCGTTGATGGTCATCACGGAACCAGCAGCGCCAGCTTCTTCAGCGCGCAGACGAACTTTCGCGGAGAAGGAGAGGCCGTTGTCCGAAGCGCCGGTACCGGTCAGGTCGACGTTCATACGCTGGTCGACAGTTACTTCGTCAGCAGCGCCTTCGGAGTACTGAGCGCCAAAACGCGCGTAACCCTTCATTGCGATTTCAGCGGAAGCGGCGCCTGCAAATGCTACCAGAGCAGACGTAGCGAGAAGAACTTTTTTCATCTTGTTTCCCTCGGAGTTTCTAATCATGCGCCCCAAAACGGGGAATCCGCATTGGGTATGAAGGGTGTTTCGCTCCTTCGAGGGGGTCTTTGCAAGCGCACCGCAGGCGGCGATAAGAATGCGGCTCAATATGATGCAGGTTTGCCACAGTCTGTTTTGACATCCCGCCTGCGCCACTCTTCCTCGACTACGTCGTCTGAACCATCGGCATATATGCCTTGCCCATAGGCATACCCTTCGGTAGGACAGAAGAAATGCAGCTGCCGGGCCGAGCCATGACCTTTTCGCGCGTACTGAAGATTTGTGTCACCCTGACCGCCTTGACCGCTCTTGCCGCTTGCGGCGGGCGCTCGAGAGGTGCCAACGATCCGTTAATTCCAGGCGATGCGAAAGCCTATATAGAACGGGCCGAAGTCGGCAATCCGCTTGAGAAGTCTGATCAAAACAACACCATCTGGGATGTTTTCAAGAAAAAGAGCAGCGATACCGAGGTTGCGGTCAATAAATACCTCTGGAACGCCTCGCTCGAAGTGCTGAACTTCCTGCCGATCCAGTCGGTTGACCCCTTCTCTGGCGTAATCGTCACGGGCTACGGCACCCCGCCCGGCGGTGGCCGCGCCTATCGCGCAACGATTTACGTGAAAGACCCCGCGCTTGAAGCCCGCTCGCTCGTGGTTGCGATGCAGACGCGCGGCGGTGGCCCGGTTGCGGCAGGCACCCAACGCGCCGTCGAAGACGCTATTCTGGGCCGCGCCCGCCAACTTCGGATCGCAGACAAGAAGCTCTGATAAGGTCTGAAACCCCAAAAGCCCCGCCAAGCGGGGCTTTTTTATTTGCGCGTCATCGCCAGACGGATGAGCAACCGCTCAACCAAGGCCATCGCCGGAGCCGTCTGGCCCGCCGAACGCAAAGCAAGATCGGTTTCGAGGATCTGCGTCAGCGCATTTTCCAACGCCCCCGCCCCCCATTCCTTGGCCTGCCGGATCATCCGGTCGCGCCGCGGCCCAAAAACAGGCGGGCGCATCCGCTGAAAACCCGCCATTGGCCCTTCTGGGTCCGCAGCACCCGCATGCAAGGCCCGAAAATGCCGCGCCACCAAAATAAGGAGCGTCACCGGCGCCACGCCCTGCGCATTCAAACGCTGCAAGAGCGGCCCCAAAGCCCGCGAATTGCGCTCGGCAACCGCATGGAGCGCTTCATCAATGTCGGTATCCACCGTGGCCGGAGCCACCGCTTCGATATCCGCCGCCGAAATCGGCGCGGGATCGTTCAGCTTATAGAGTGCGAGTTTTTCCATCGTCTGGCGGAAATCCCCCGGCGAAAGCTCGCGCCCCAATGCCAGCAAATCGTTCATCGCATCGGGGGGCGCATCTTTCAGCCCGGCGCGTGCCAATTCCGCCGCTATCGACTCGCGCGTTGGCGGATCATCGTAAAGCGCCGCCGCAGCCGCCACCCGATGCCCCTCGAACAACTTTCTCAGCTTCGAGGAAGCCTTCAACTCCCCCGCCGTCGCGATGATCTGCGCATCCCCCTCACGCCATTCGGAAAG
>RFUP01000412.1 GCA_009922885.1 Paracoccaceae bacterium | reverse complement strand
CACCTACAGCTCTTAACCGAAAGCCCCACGTCGATCTCGACAGCATAAATTGAGCGACAAGGGCAATGACGATGGCGATTACAAAGCCCCAGTGAATGCGCATTCTCTCCATCAATTTAGGAAGCATACCCTGATCGAGAATTGGAGAGCTTTGCGGCCAGCCAAGGCCCATCGGGTCCTTCAACGGCCCTTCCAGCATGAATTGCAGGAAAATCAGGATGATGAAATTCAGCAGAAGCGTGGTGACGACCTCATCGGCCCCGAACCGCGTCTTCAGAACCGCCGGAACCGCCACGCCTGCCGCGCTCAGGTTCTCCAGCTCCGCCGCAAACGGCCCGCCATTTTCCACCGCGATACGGATGCGCGTGACCGAATTGCGCACCATCGCTTCCTGTTCGGTCAATTGCGCCGCCGCGCGCCGATCCTCGGCCTCTTTCGCCAAGGCCTCCAACGCACCGCGCTGCTCGGCCATCGCCGCTTGCAGCTTCGCAAGCTCCGCCTCATAGGCCGCCACCGCTGCCGGATTGGCCGCATCCATCACGGGCCGCGCCGCCAGATCGGCAACCGATGCCTCAAGCGCCGCCATCCGCTCCGCCAGAGCATCGGCCTTGGCGCTGGCTTCTTCCGCTGCCGCCTTCGCGGCGTCCGTCGCCGTGGTCAGGCCAGAAAGATCAGGCCCCGCCTCCAGCTTCTCCAGCCGCCCCGCCAGCACCATATCCGCGTTCTTTGCCTCGCTCGCGACCTTCTCCAACGCCGCTTGCGTGTCAGCCGATCCCGCTTTCGGGAAAGGGAAATCATCGGGCAACACATAGCGCGCCATGCCGAACCCCAGCACAGCCGCCGCAACACCGCCCATCAGCATCGGGAAAAATCCGCCCCTCCGCACAACAACCTTCTCAGCCGGCGCAGGCGCGCTTTCCACTGCCTCGGGAGCAGCCTCTTCCACCGCTTCCTCGCGCTTCGGCTCTTCGATCACGATGGCCTCTTCAACGGTTTCCGCCAAGGTCTCGGGGGCCACATCTTCCGCCGCCACAACCTCTTCGGCCACCGCCTCGACGATATCCTCTGCGGGCTTTTCCTCGGCCTTGGTCGTCTTCGGTTTGCGTGCTGCCATCGTCTTACCCTCGAATCCTTTTCACCAAGCCTAAGGCCTAGTCTATCGCCGCACCTTGACCAGCCTCAAGGCGGCTTGCCCTTGCCCAAGCGGCTTCTGTTGCCTCTAGCATAGCCTCTGCGTCAGGGCGCGCTGTAACGCATATCTCTTCCGCCACTATTTGCCGCAACGGCTCGGCCACTGCCTCGGAAAGCGCCACAAGATAAAGCCGCGCCCGCCCGTGCCAGTTTTCCGCAAAAATCCGCGCCGTTCGCGGGGAAAAAACCGGAACCACCACGCACCCCGTCAACGCCTGCGCCACTTCTGAAAGCGCTTGCTCCGGCTGGAGATAGGCAACCGCCCCGCGCGTTGTAAGGCCCGCCGCCGAAAGTCGCCCGGTCACGTCGCCCCGCGTATAGGCTCCATGAAGATGTAGAAGTGGCGCTGTTTCCTCCGAATGCACGATAGCCGCCACCAGTGCATCCGCATCGCCATCCGCACTGCGGGCCGGAAGCCCCGCCGCTTCTGCCGCCCGCGCCGTCGCCGCACCCACGCACCACGCGGGCCGCTTCGGCAACCCCAAGGCCGAAATTGCCGCCACCGCATGCGCCGAAGTCAGCACATAATGCTCGCCGTCCCGCACTTCCGGCGCTTTCTCCACGAAGGAAATCCCGATCAAGGGCGAAATCACCACTGGCACTGCCCCCATCCGCGCCGCAAACCGCTGGGAGCTTTCCTCGGGCCGTGTCATCAGAAGCGTCGGCATTTGCGAACCGTTATTGTGATCGGTGTTCCTCCGGTGTTACCTGCCCCCATGACCCCTCGCAACCACAACGGCACATCCCTCACCCTCCTCGGCATCGAGTCGAGCTGCGACGATACCGCCGCGGCTATCGTCCGCCTTGGCCCTGAAGGCGCGTCGGTGCTGTCCTCAGTCGTGCATGGGCAAACCGAATTGCACGCAGCCTATGGCGGTGTCGTGCCGGAAATCGCCGCCCGCGCCCATGCCGAAAAAATCGACGCCTGCGTATCCCAAGCCCTTTCCGACGCGGGTGTCGCGCTAACCGCACTTGATGCCATCGCTGTCACTGCAGGCCCCGGCCTCATCGGCGGCGTGCTGTCCGGCGTGATGTGCGCCAAGGGCCTCTCCGCCGCCACGGGCCTGCCGCTCGTCGGCGTGAACCATCTCGCAGGCCACGCCCTCACGCCGCGCCTCACCGATGGCCTCGCCTTCCCCTACCTAATG
>RFUP01000411.1 GCA_009922885.1 Paracoccaceae bacterium | reverse complement strand
GGGGAGTTGGAGGTGCGCAGGGGCGACGACCTCTTCGAGGACCTCACACCGGACCTGATCAAGATCGACGTGGAAGGCATGGAGATGGGGGTTCTGGGTGGCCTATCGGACACCATTGAACGGGCGCGGCCCCTGATCCTGATCGAAGTGGATGACGAGAACGCGGCGGCATTCGCGGCATGGTGCGAGGCGGCGGGCTATGTGACCGCGCGCACGGATCGCCATGGCAAGAAGAACCAGAACCATCTGATCCAGCCGAAGGAGCGCTCCGAATGATTTTGACGACAACAGGATCGGTCGAGGGCCGCCGGATTGTGGAATATCGCGGCATCGTGGTGGGGGAAGCCATCATGGGGGCGAATATCGTGCGCGATGTGTTCGCCTCGATCACCGATATCGTGGGCGGGCGCTCTGGTGCTTATGAATCGAAGCTACAAGACGCGCGGGACACGGCATTGCGCGAGCTTGAGGAGCGGGCGCGCGCGCTCGGGGCCACAGCGGTTGTGGGCGTCGATCTCGATTACGAAGTGGTGGGGCAGTCCATGCTGATGGTCTCGGCTTCGGGAACGGCGGTGGTTCTCGGATGAAGCAACCTGCACGCAAACGGCTGGCGGCTTTGGCGGCGCTCCTTTCTCCGGAGCGACTGACAGAGATCGTCGATATCGGGGCTAATCCGCTGTCGCGGCCCGATTACCAGCCGTTGGTGGATGCGGAACTGGTGCGGGTGACGGGGTTTGAACCCAATCCGGAGGCTTTTGCGGCGCTGAAACCACGCGAGAGCGCCTTCGAGCGGCATTTGCCCTATGCGGTGGGCGATGGCGGCGCGCATGAATTGAAGCTGACGAAGCAGAGCGGGTTCACGAGCCTTTTCGAGCCGCGCGCGGCGACGCTCGCCTATCTCGGGCGCTGGAAGCACACGGCGGCAGTGGTGGAGCGCATGGCGCTCGTGACCAAGCGCCTCGATGATCTGGACGACATCACCCAGATGGATTTTCTGAAGATCGATATTCAGGGCGGCGAGTTGGCGGTGTTCCAGAACGGGCGGGCGAAGCTTGCGGGTGCCGTGGCAGTGATGACCGAAGTGGCCTTCATTCCGCTCTACGAGGGCCAGCCCTTGATGGACGCGCAGATGGCCGAGTTGCGCGCGCAGGGCTTTATCCTGCACCGGTTCGTCTTCACCAAAACCGTGCCGCTGGCTTCGCCTTTCGATACGCCCGAAGACAAGAAACGCGCGGGCAGCCAGTTGGTGGATGGCGACGCGATTTTCATCCGTGACCTGAGCGCGCCCGAAACGATTTCCGACGAGGCGCTGGTGCATCTGGCGCTTCTGGCCGAGGGCTGCTTCAACTCGCCCGATCTGGCGCTGCGCTGCCTGACGATCCTGATGCGGCGCGGGCAGGTGCGGAAGCCCAAGGTCGAGGCCTATGCCGATATGATCCGGGAGGCCGCATGAACGAGATTTCCCGCCCCGAACTGACCCTGCCGCCCGAAGAGGCCGCGCTCCTGCGCGAGGCCTACGCACGTGCAGAGGTTATTCTGGAATATGGCTCCGGTGGCTCGACGGTGATGGCTTCCGAGATGCCCGGAAAGGCCGTGTGGTCTGTTGAAAGCGATCAGGCCTGGGCGCAGATGATGCGAGGCTGGTTGGCGGCCAATCCGCCTGCGGAAGGCACCGAGGTGGATGTGGTCTGGTCCGATATCGGGCCGACGAAGGAGTGGGGCCATCCTGTGGACCATTCCGAATGGGCGCGCTTTGCCCGCTATCCGCTGGAGGTCTGGGATCTGAAGGGGTTCCGCCACCCCGATGTGGTGCTGGTGGACGGGCGGTTCCGGCAGGGCTGTGCTTTGGCTTCGGCCTTCCGCGCAACACGCTCGCTCGATCTCTACTTCGACGATTACACCCGGCGCGAACATTACCATGTCGTCGAGCAGTTTCTCGGCACGCCGGAGATCACGGGCCGGATGGCCCATTTCCACATCACTCCGCAGCCCATTCCGGCAGAGCGGCTTCTCAAGATTATCCAATTGATGCAGCGCCCCTGAGCCTGCCCCGAAACGCGAACAGAAAGGACTAAAGATGCTCGAGATCAAAAACTTGCACGTCGAACTGGAAGAAGGCGACAAGCAGATCCTCAAAGGGGTGAACCTGACCGTGGAAGCGGGGAAGGTGCATGCGATCATGGGGCCGAACGGGTCGGGCAAATCGACGCTCTCCTACGTGCTCTCGGGCCGCGATGGCTACACTGTGACCGATGGTTCGGCCACTCTCGAAGGCATGGATCTTCTGGAGATGGAACCCGAAGAGCGCGCAGCGGCGGGGCTTTTCCTTGCGTTTCAAT
>RFUP01000042.1 GCA_009922885.1 Paracoccaceae bacterium | reverse complement strand
AAAGGGTTTCACGGTTTCGTCCGTCAGGGCTTCCGTGCCGGGGGGGGCTTTGTCCATTTGCCCGAATTCGGCGCCATCTGAGCGCGGGTAAAGGGGCAGGGCAAGGCTCAGGGCTTCCATGAGCACGGCCTCAACGTCGATCACTGCGGGTAGTGGTTCCAGCGTATCGTCTTCCGGCATCTCAACTTCTTCGCTCTGCGGCTCCATCGCTGAGAAATCTGCGAGATAGGTGCGCCGGACAGGTTCTTCGATCCGCGTCGTCACTGGGTCGAGCGTCACGACACAGGGTTGAACTACCGTTGCGCCCAACCGGGCTTCGAGTGCCCAATCCCGCTTGCCCTGCGGGAGAATCTTCCCCGCGAAGGCGACTTTGCGAAGCGCGGCAATCCCGAGCTCTCCGGCCATGGCCTTCAGTGTCTCGGCGTCGGGTTTGACCTCGAAAGTGGTTTCTTTCCGGTTGGGAAGGTCCGCAACGCGGAATTGATAAGGGGATTTTGCGACTTCCGTCATGGGTTCCTCTTCCATTCTTGAACCGGAGCTGTTCCTTATGTAAGCCGATAGGTGGCGAAAGAAGCCAAGGCAAGGGGGCGATTATGGCGATTTCAGCGCGGCGGGTGTTCCGAAATTCTGTATTGGCCTCGCTAATGCTGCTGGCGGCATGTTCAGAAAGCTTCCGCAACCATGGCTATGTTCCCTCCGATGAAGAACTCCAGCAGATCGCTGTTGGGGTCGACACTCGGGACAGCGTTCGCACCACACTCGGCGCTCCGTCCTCGGGCGGTCTGCTGGAAGGCGGCGATTATTACTACGTTCGTTCGCGTGTGCGCCATTATGCATGGCAAGAACCGGAAGTGATCGAACGCCAAGTAGTGGCAGTCTCGTTTTCCTCTTCCGGAACCGTTGCGAATGTCGAGCGGTTCGATCTTTCCAATGGTCAGGTCGTTCCACTGTCGCGCCGCGTGACGACGACAACGGTTTCCAATAAGAGCTTTATCCGGCAGCTGCTGGCCGGTATCGGTCGCATCAACCCATCGAGCTTCCTGCAATAATTATCATCGTCATGGCGTCGTTACGCTTGCGAATTAGAGAGTGCTGTATCTAGCATTCTCTCAGGGGGCGTGCGTCATGCAGGAATTCACGCGTGGGCGGTATCGGGCCCGATGGGCAAGTTCGGACGCGGATCGCGATGCCGCCGCTGCTTTGCGCCATTTGGCCTTCAGAGGCACCGAGGGGCGCGACTGCGATGAATATGACGAGGTTTGTATCCAGATCCTGATCGAAGATACCCAAACCAATCAGCTCGTCGCTTGCTTCCGGATCATGACGCTGGGCAGTGGCAGTGACATCAGCCAGAGCTATTCCGCGCAGTTCTATAATCTGGAAAGCCTGAAAGCGTTTCAGGGGCCAATTGTCGAGATGGGGCGGTTTTGCATGCATCCCGATGTCCATGATCCCGATATCCTGCGGATCGCATGGGGGGCACTGACGGCCTATGTCGATCAGCACGGGGTGCAATTACTCTTCGGTTGCTCGTCTTTCCGAGGCACCGAGGCTTCGGATTACCTTGATGCTTTTACAGTGTTGCGGCAACGCCATCTCGCGCCGCGCCGTTGGTTGCCACGGGTTAAGGCGCCGCAGGTATTCCGCTTTGCTCGTTTGCTTCGTAGGACGCCTGACTTGAAACTCGCCCAACTGAAAATGCCACCGCTCTTGCGCACCTATCTCTTGATGGGTGGATGGGTGAGTGATCATGCGGTTGTAGACCGTCATATGAACACGCTGCATGTTTTCACGGGGTTAGAGATTGCAACTATTCCTGAGGCGCGAAAGCGCTTGCTGCGGGCGGTTGCCAGCTAGAGTTGCTTGACGGCAGAGGGCCTCAAGGATAGCTCGCGCTCATGGCACGCGCACCCTTACTCCAGCTCACCGATATCTCTCTCACCTTTGGCGGAAACCCCGTTTTTGACGGCCTGTCTTTGGCTGTGCAGGGCGGTGACCGCTTGGCCCTTGTGGGGCGGAACGGGGCTGGGAAGTCTACCTTGATGAAGGTCATGGCGGGCCTTGTGGAGGCCGATACGGGCGAACGCACTGTCCCGCCCGGCGTTCGCGTGGGCTATATGGAGCAAGACCCGGATCTTTCGGGGTTCGAGACTCTTGGAGATTTCGCAGCGGCCAATCTGGATCCTGCCGAGCGCTATAAAGTAGAGGCAGCTTCCGAAGGGCTGGGCTTCGACCCCGATCGCCCTGTGGTCACGGCTTCCGGTGGGGAGCGTCGTCGAGCGGCGCTGGCGCGGTTGATGGCCGAAGCGCCCGAATTGATGTTGCTCGACGAGCCGACGAACCATCTCGATATCGCGGCTGTGGATTGGTTAGAGAACCAGCTTTCCGAAACCCGCGCCGGCTATGTGATTATCTCGCACGACCGAGCATTCTTGCGTCGTCTGACCAAGGCTACGCTTTGGATCGACCGTGGGCAGGTGCGCCGTCAGGATATCGGGTTTGACGGTTTTGAAGCGTGGCGAGACAAGGTGTGGGAAGAGGAAGATCAGGCGCTCCACAAAATGGACCGCCGGATCAAATCTGAAGGAAAATGGGCGGTTGAGGGCATTAGTGCCCGCAGAAAACGCAATCAGGGCCGTCTGCGCGCCTTGCAGGCTTTACGGGCGGAACGCGCATCTGCAATCCGTCGGCAGGGTGCTGCGGCGATGTCGCTTGAAAGCGGGCCGAAGTCTGGCAAGCGGGTTTTCGAAGCCAGCAAAGTTTCGAAGGCTTTTGGCGAGAAGACCATCTGCAAGGATTTTTCGGTCCTGATCAATCGCGGTGATCGTGTTGCTTTCGTAGGCCCCAACGGGGCAGGGAAAACCACGCTCCTGCGGCTATTACTTGGGGAAATCGAACCCGATACCGGAACTGTGGTGCAGGGGACGAACCTGCTTTCGGCTGTTTTTGACCAGTCCCGCGCGAAACTCGATCCTGAAATGAGCCTCTGGGACAGCCTGACAGGTGATCCGGACATGCGCGTCTCTGGTAAGGCCGATCAGGTTCTTGTGCGTGGGCAGGCCCGGCATGTGGTGGGGTATCTCAAGGATTTCCTCTTTGACGAACGGCAGGCGCGCGCTCCGGTGAAATCGCTTTCGGGTGGCGAAAAGGCACGCTTATTGCTCGCGAAGCTCATGGCGCGCGAGTCCAATCTTCTGGTGCTCGACGAACCGACAAACGATCTCGATATCGAAACGCTCGATCTGCTGCAGGAGCTTCTGGACGATTACGATGGCACCGTGCTGCTGGTCAGCCACGACCGTGATTTTCTCGACCGTGTTGCCACCACGACCATCGCGCTTGAAGGCGCGGGCAGGGTGACGGCCTATGCCGGAGGCTGGAGCGATTATCTGGCGCAGCGCCCGGAAGAGGCGGCTGCTACGGTGGAGAAAGCCAAGCCCCAAGAGGCTGTGAGGGCAAAGCCCGAGGCTAAACCTGCAGCGCGTATGAGCTTCACGGAAAAGCATCGCCTTGAAGCGCTTCCGGCTGTGATTGATCGCCTGACAGCCGAAATTGGCAAGCTTGAGGAGCTTCTGGCGCAGCCGGACCTTTACACGGCGCAGCCTGTGAAGTTCGCGAAAGCCACCGAGGCGCTGGTTGAGCGACAGAAGGCCTTGGCGGATGCCGAGGAAGAGTGGCTGCTTCTGGCCGAGAAGGCGGAAAACGAAGGCTGACCTCCGTTTTCCGCAGTGCGTTTAGCGCATGCGAAGCGCGCCATCGATGCGGATGGTTTCCCCGTTCAGGTAACCGCATTCAATGATGAATTTCACCAGCGATGCGTATTCCTTCGGGTCGCCCAAACGCTGCGGGCATGTCACATCAGCGGCGAGCTGCTTCTGAACTTCTTCCGGAAGGCCCATAAGCATCGGGGTGAGGAAGATGCCGGGCGCGATGGCCATAACGCGGATGCCTTCACGCGAAAGGTCGCGTGCCATCGGCAGCGACATGCCCGCGATCCCTGCTTTGGACGAAGCATAAGCAACTTGGCCTTTCTGACCATCGAAGGCGGCAACGGAAGCGGTGTTCACGATCACCCCGCGCTGGCCATCGCTGGACGGTGCGTTCTTCGCCATTTCGGCGGCGGCGAGGCGTGCGACGTTGAAGGTGCCGACGAGGTTGATGTCAATCACGCGGCGGTAGTGATCGAGGCTGTGCGCGCCTTCTTTGTGAAGGGTCTTTTCAGCGGTGCCAACTCCTGCACAGTTTACGGCGGCGTTGATCTTGCCCATGGCCGCCGAGGCGGCCGCGACGGCTGCGCGAACGCTGTCTTCGTTGGTGACGTCGGTTTCAACAAAGGTGGCACCGATTTCGGCGGCAACTTGTTCGCCACGCTCTTTCTGGCGGTCGAAAAGAGTGACCTGTGCACCTGACGCCCGCAGAAGGCGTGCGGTCGCTTCGCCAAGGCCCGACGCGCCACCGGTGACAATCGCGCAAGTTTCATCAATCTGCATGGGTCTCCCTCTCTCTCAAAAGAACAAGTGTTCAATATTTGGGCGTGTGCCGTGTGTCAAAGTCGAAGCACTAATTCTGCGGGGGAAGGACGCCACGTTTTGTGGCCCAGCCCATCAAGATCACAGTCAAAATGATCCGGTATACGTGCATCCCAGTTACAAAGGCAGGATTGGCGGCGAGAGAAAGCGCAATGAGCGCCATTTCGGTCACGCCACCCGGTGCAAATCCGACCAGCAATACATCGAACTCAATACCTGTGATCAAAGTGAGGCAAAATGCGAGCAATGCACCAAGGCAGAGCATCCAGACGACGGACAAGAACGCCAGACCAAGTGCGCGTATCAGCTTGCGCCCAAACATGCCGCGAAATCGCATTCCCAGCGAAGCGCCGACGATGATTTGTGCATCGTTGACCAGCCACTGGGGTAGGTTGATCGGGAAAATATCGAGCACGGTAACCAGCGCAGAAAACAAAAGTGGCCCGGTCAATACCGCTGCCGGAAAGCGCAAACGGTGCCCTGCCCAGAGGCCAATAAGACCGATCCCAAGTGCGAAGGGCACTTTGGACCAGTCTACATCTCCACGCGAGAGTGACATCCCTCCGGCCGAACCAACCGGATGTCCAATCCACAAGGAAAGTCCAACGGGCACAATCACGATCACACAAATGATGCGAAGGAATTGTTGTGCCATTACGGCGGACAAGTCAGCATGGCGTTCTTCCGCCATCGTGATGCTTTCGATCAATCCGCCTGGTGTGCCGGAGAAAAAGGCGGTTGTTCTGTCGGCACCGAATCGCTCGAAAAGGGCAACATTGCCCGCAAGCGCCAGTGGTACAAAGAGCGTAAGGGCAAGGAATGCCAAGAGAATGGCTGGACCAAGATCCAGGAGAGCCGAATTGACCTGAGAGCCGATCATGACCCCGATAACCATCAGGAACGGTTCGCGGAGCTTTTGGGGGAATTTGTAATCCGGTGGAAATCTATGCCCGAATAGATAGGCGACAGTGGCCCCTGTCAGCAGACTGCCCATGAGAAAGGGCATCGGAAAATGGAGATAAGCGGCAGTGTGCCCTCCAAGCGCGCCCAAGATGATGACAATCACTGTGGACACAAGGAAGTTCAAATGCATTCCGGGATGCTCCACCGGTGCCAAAAATAAGTGAGGCTTCAGCACACGATGGGGAAAGCCTTACAAATGGAGCGGGCGATGGGAATCGAACCCACGACATTCAGCTTGGGAAGCTGACGTTCTACCTCTGAACTACGCCCGCACCGTTTTGATGATCTAACAGTGCTTCGAACAGGCTACAAGTGCCTCTGTGGAGCGCTGAACGATCAAGCTGCAATGCTGTTGGGGGCGGCGCGGAGGAGCATGCCGAAGAGGTCTTTCGGTTCGTCGGGATCGGCGAGCAAGTCAAGATATTCGGCAAATTGGCTGTCCTGGATTTGTTTCTTAACAAAGCGGAGCGCGGAAAAATCTTCGATGGCGAAACCAACGCTATCAAAGAGAGTGATCTCTTCCCGCGAGCATCGGCCTTTGGCTTCTCCCATTATGACCCGCCAAAGCTCGGTGACGGGATGATCCGGGGCCAGTTGCTGGATCTCGCCTTCTATCCGGGTTTGCGGAGGATACTCGACGAAAATCGATGAGCGGTGAAGAATGCCCGGTGCGATCTCTGTCTTGCCGGGGCAGTCCCCGCCGACGCCGTTGATGTGGACACCAGAGCCGACCATGTTGTCGGTGAGGACAGTGGCATGCTGCTTGTCTGCGGTGCAGGTTGTTATGATTTGAGCGCCTTGGATGGCTTCTTCCGCGCTCGAGCAGGCAACTGTGTTCAAGCCAAAACGGGAGAGGTTGGCGCGTGCTTTTGCCGTCGCGGAAGGATCGATGTCGAACAGGCGGAATTCCTGAACCCCGCAGATGGCATGGAAGGCAAGGCACTGAAACTCGGATTGTGCGCCATTGCCGATCATCGCCATTGTGCGGGCATTGTTTGGCGCAAGGTATTTGGCGGCCAATGCGGAGGTTGCCGCTGTCCGGAGGGCTGTGAGCAGGGTCATCTCAGAGAGAAGGATGGGGTAGCCTGACTTCACATCGGACAACAGTCCGAAGCCTGTGACGGTTTGCAGCCCTTCATTGGCGTTCTTCGGGTGGCCGTTGACATATTTGAACCCGTACATCTCACCATCCGATGTTGGCATCAGTTCGATCACGCCAACATCGGAATGCGCTGCAACGCGCGGGGTCTTGTCGAATTTTGGCCAGCGTTTGAAATCGGCTTCGATTTCCGCTGCGAGGCCTTTGAGGAACGCGCTGATGCCAATGTGATGGACCAGCGCCATCATGTTCTTGACCGAGATGAATGGGACCAGGGCCTTGTCGGAAGGTGTTTGCATAATGTCCTCGCTATCAGGAATAGGCGCGGGTGGGGCGGTCGAAGACGCGGCGCCCGAAGCCGGAGGCGGCAAGATCGACCATGAGCTGTGCCGTGCGGCCGCGCTCGTCCAGAAACGGGTTGAGTTCGACGAGATCGAGAGAGGTCATCAGGCCGCTGTCGCAAATCAGCTCCATGACCAGATGCGCTTCCCGCACAGTCGCGCCGCCGGGAACAGTTGTGCCAACGGCGGGCGCTACGGAGGGATCCAGGAAGTCGACGTCGAGTGAGACATGCAGATGGCCATTCACGGCGGCAACCCGCTCAAGGAAGTTGCAAAGCGGCCGGGAAATGCCTTGTTCGTCGATTTCGCGCATGTCGTGACGGGAAATTTTGCTGGTCTGAAGCGCGGTACGTTCCGAGCCGTCGACCGAACGCAGACCGATGATGCAAACATTCGTCTCGGGCACGGTGGAAGGCAGTGTAGGAAAGTGATCGAAGCCCTCTCGACCAGTGATATAAGCCAGAGGCGTGCCGTGCAGGTTGCCGCTTTCCGTAGTGTGCGGGGTGTGGAAGTCCGAATGGGCATCCAGCCAAAGTACGAACTGGGGGCGTCCGCATTCGGCAGAATGTGCGGCGGCCGCGGCCACCGAACCGAGCGACAGCGCGTGATCCCCGCCAAGAAAAATCGGCACACCTGATTTTAGCGCCTCACGGCCAGCCTGCATCAAGGCTTCAGTCCAGGCGATGTTTTCGGCCAATGCGTAAAGCTTGTCCGAATTGGGTGGCGTCGGCATCACGCGCGGTTGCACGTTGCCGAGGTCCGAAACGGAGTGGCCGAGAGAGCGCAGTGCTTCGGCCAATCCTGCGGTTCTGTAGCTATCGGGGCCCATCAAGCAGCCTTGGCGGCGCTTTCCGCAATCCATAGGGGCACCGATGAGCAAAATATTGGACTTGGTGTTCATCTTGAATGTCCTGCAACGCTTTTGCAGTCCAAAATCTTTTCAAAATGAGAAGTAAAAAAGTAGCCATATTGATCGAAATGGGGCATTCGAATTCAAAATGGAGGAACGAAGTTGCCAATTGATAAGGTTGATCGCGCCTTGATCAGCATCTTGCGCACTGATGCACGTGCGTCGCTTTCCACGCTGGCGGCGGAGCTTGGCATGTCACGAACCACCGTTCGGACGCGGCTTGAGCGCCTTCAGGCGGACGGCGAGATATTGGGATATGGTGTGATCTTGAAAGGCGATGTGGCTCACGTACCGGTTCGGGGCGTCACGCTTGTGGGGATCGAGGGGCGCGGAACGGACAAGATCATTCGGCAGATCAGCGGAATGCCGGAGGTGAGGACGATCCATTCCACAAACGGTCGGTGGGATATTGTCGTCGAAATGGGCACTGAAACGCTTGAAGATTTCGACACTGCGATCGGCAAGATTCGCCGCATCGAGGGCGTGATCTCATCTGAAACGCACCTGTATCTTTCGACAAAGAAATCGAGCCGTTAGTTCCGCGTTGCGGCCCAAGCCCACAAGAGGCCCAGACCAACCGAAAAGATCGCGTTGTAATTTGCCATAGTCAGGCCGAGGAAAAACGGTGTGAGTGTGTCACACAGCACGAGGGCAGGGGCTTCGGAGCCGCCGGGTAGGAGAGAGGAGCCGGAAAGCCCGCCTAAGCCCGCGCCGCTGGATGTGCAGGAGGTGGGGCCTTGCCACAATTTCAGTTCAACACCGGAGTGATAGACGCCAATGGCAGCCGTGGCGAATGCGGAAAGACTTCCGAGGGCCAGCAAGAGACGGTTGGCACCGAAGAGGAGCACAGCGCCCCCAACGGCCACGGCCGCCGCGTGGGGCCAGCGTTGCCAGAGGCACATCTTACACGGAGCCCACCCTAGTGCTTGCGACATGAAAGCGCCGAGTAGCAAAGCGGCAGAGCCGAAGGCGGCAAGCAGAGCAATCTGTTTTTGGGTCATAGGAACTTCACCGCAATAAAGCCCGCCGCGAGAATGGCGACGAAGAGAGTGAACATAAGCCCCAACCGTTTCTCGATAAAGTCCCGGATCGGCGCACCGAAGCGCCAAAGCAGTGCGGCAACGATAAAGAAGCGCAAGCCTCTTGCGATGATGGATGTCACGAGGAACGTTGAGAAGGGAAGTCCTGTCCAGCCCGACATGATCGTGATGACCTTGTAGGGGAATGGAGTGATTCCGGCGACCAAAACGGGCCAGAAGCCGAGATCATTGAAGCGTTCGTTGAACTCCGCCATTTGGCCAGCTTTGCCGAGGGATTGAAGGATCGGAGCGCCAAGTTGATCATAGAAAGAGGCTCCGATCCAATATCCCAAGATACCGCCGAAGACTGACCCAACCAAACATACCATGGCGATGGAAAACGCTTTGGTCGGACGTGCAAGGATCATGGGGATCATCAACACGTCCGGCGGGATCGGGAACACCGAGCTTTCCACGAAAGCGACGCAGAATAGAACCCAAAGAGCGTAGGGTTTTTCAGCTTGAGCAATGGTCCAATCGTAAAGGTTCTTAAGCATGACGGTGTCTCGTTATTTTGCATCTGCATATCGTGCATCTTGCACCCCTAAAAGTCGGTTTTCCGCTTTACCTCGTAGGCACATAGATATATCGCACACACATGCCCAAGTGGCGGAATGGTAGACGCAGCGGATTCAAAATCCGCCATCGGCAACGATATGTCGGTTCGAGTCCGACCTTGGGCACCATCCCCTCCATCCGAACGGATATCGCCTGATCCCTATGGTGATTCGAATTCTGGATGTTCAAAATTGTCATTTCGCCAGCCTTGATGGTTTCCAGATGGGCATCAAAACGGCCCAAAAGCCGGATTGATGAAATGTTGAACGTTTTTCGGCTTCTTCCCTGCTGCATTTGGGCAACGTCCTTTCGAGGAGAGCTGCGGCGCATTTGTTGAGGTCTGGGCAACTAAAAATCTCGATAAAGGCGTGCTGGATCGCCTATCAAACGCCTTTAGGAAGAAAAACTCCGCCTTTAGGCAAGGATTGACGCCAGCGCTTCCCTTTATTGGGTAAAATATGGAAACAATATCCGTTCTCGGCGGGGTGCCGCGACGCGCTGCAACAACCACCGGGGAACCTTGACGTCGAAATCCCCTCTTTGATGCGGCAATCCTCTCGTATACATATGACCTACCCAACTGGGGGTGTGGCCACGGGGGCGGCCAGGTTTGAGTGGCGCGTCGTTAAGATGCTGTTTGGTGGGATTGCTTCCTACGGACGGGATGATCATGCCTGTCCTCTAGATGCACGCTGTCTTGGGTCGGAGTGCCCATAGCGAGTCTCTTTCCGAACATCATTTTGCCAATTCGTCACTTTAGATGTCCGCTTCTGGGCGGGCAGAACTGACTTGGAAACGCCGTTTCTGTGCGTCGGGTACATCCGACTCCGTCAGGGCGATGGATTTGTTGCGGTGACTGGGCCGCATGTGAGGAGACTGAGTTATGACTGCGACTGGCACGATTAAAGCCATCTATCTGGGGAACTTCTCTTCTTTGGATTCGTATGAAGCAGACTATGTTTCCGAGCACGCAGGCAACCTTGTTGGAGTCACACGCGACTACACCCAGATGAAGCTCGTTGCGGTTACTTATTATGATAAAGACCATAACGGTGTCGTCGCAGATGACGAAGGCAATCACTACTACGATAACGTCTCGTACAACGCCGGCTCTGGTACAGTTACCAACTACACAGATGGTACACTCTCGCTGAACGTGAAGCTGACGCTTGCTGACGGCAGCACCAAGACTGTGGAAGTCGTCGCGTTCCAGCAGCAAAACGGCGACCTATTCATCAGTGATCTGCTGAATGGTGGGACGCTTGATAATCTGCAGATATCCTCGCTTCAGATCACTGGCGTGACCGGTAGCAACTACTCGGGTTGGTACACTAACCAGAGTGTCGACAATACAACTCTGACGGCCCCGACACCCATCGTGGTGAAGGATGGGTATGTCGAGGGGACAAACAATGCCGACCTCATCGATGTAAACTACACCGGAGACCCGGAAGGCGACCGTGTTGATGCGAATGACGCAGTCCTGCCCGGCACCTCGGGCAACATGGACGTGATCCTTGCCGGCGACGGCAACGACACGGTCAAGGCCGGGGACGGCGCTGACAAGGTCTATGCCGGCGGCGGCAAGGACAGCGTCGAGGGCGGCGCGGGCAATGACACGATCTATGGCGACAGCGATCTGGCAGGGCAGGGTGGCGGCACGACCACCGTCCGCGAGAGCTTTGAATGGGACAAACTTTCTGATCCATCGGGTGACGGTACTCTGATCGACAACGGCGACTA
>RFUP01000410.1 GCA_009922885.1 Paracoccaceae bacterium | reverse complement strand
TCTCGTCAAAGCACTCTACAAAGCCCATCTCTGGATCGCCGCCCTCAAGGCCGGGGCCTCGGTCGCAGACGTGGCCGCCAAGCATGGTCTAACAAACAGTGATCTGCGCAAGCGCATCTATCTCGCCTGTCTCTCCCCCAAGATACAGCGCGCTATTCTGGCGGGGACATTCCCGGACACGATCTCCCTCACCTCTCTGGCAACCCAGAAGCTGCCCCTCTCCTGGGCTGAGCAGCACGCGCTCTTCTTACACGACAATCCCTGTTAATTCCCTGTTCCGCCCCAAAACAGGGAAAACCGGCCTGCCAAACACCCCCAACAGAGATCAATCCGAGAATCTGCGCCATCCCCGCAACACGTCCTGATCTCAGTCCAAAGCCATCGCAGCAAGCGACCGAACATCCGCAGATAATCCGCGGATTGCAGGATAAGTCATTGATTTTAAAGGAAAGTGGCGGAGACGAAGGGATTCGAACCCTCGAGACAGTTTCCCGTCTGCACCCTTAGCAGGGGTGTGCCTTCGACCACTCGGCCACGTCTCCGCTGACCCGTTTATTTCTCCGGCGCAGACTGCACAAGTCGAAACTTCAACGCCATTTGAGTTTGGCCTTCCAGACTTGACAGACGGCACCAAATGGATCGCAATTAGCGGATATTGTGCAAGACATTAGGGTTATCGAGTGTGAAGGTGTCAGTTCAAACAGCCATTTCAACCACAATTTTAACGATTGGATTGTGCATCCCCCTGTCCCCCACCGCCGCGGGCGGTTGGCCGGAGAAATGGACAGTGGGCTCATCCGGATTGAAAGTAGACTGCGTAAGTTGCCCCGAATCCAAAGCCGCCAAAGTCAGAGACGACTTCGCCCGATCTCGCCGGGCTCTTGAGTGGATTACGCAAGAATCCGCAGATCTCGAACAATGGATGCGCTCCAAGAACGCGCCGGAGCCGTCATTTCCCTCCGGGCGAGCGCCGCTCGATGTTCAGGATGATCGCCGCTGGACAGGCACTCCAGATCACGAAACCGCTTATTATCAGCCTGACCATGGCATCATTCTGCGCGGAACCTGGTATTTCGAACCAGTCCCGCTGGAAGGGCCCGTCTATTCGGGCGACAGATTGATCTATCGCTCCGGCATACTTGCCCATGAACTGGTTCATGCCGTTCAAGAAGGCGCAGACAATCTTCTTTTGCCGCTTTGGGCCCGAGAAGGCACGGCCACCACGATTGCGAATATCTGGACCAAGCAGCAGTATGGCGGAACCATGGAGTGGCTCAATGTCACCGTCAGTGAACCGCTCCATTTACCTAAAAACCCATACACGCGCTGGAAATTCTTCGATGCGCTATTCCGCGATCTCGGGGCCGCCGATCCGGCGGCCTTCGGCTTCGGCCTTCTGAGCGAGAAAGGCCCGGAAGAACCGGGAGCCTCACTTGACTGGTTGGACGGTTATCTGACATCGAAGTCTGCCCCGGCATTGGCCGACTATTTCCCGGACTATGTCCGCACCCATGCCAGCGATCCGAGTTACTACACCACCACCATCGACCCCGCTCCAGTGATCGCCAATGCCCGCCCCGACACGGAAGAAGTCTCGCCCTCGGTCTCCCGTCCGATCAAAGCGGCCGCTGCCGACCGTTCGGAAGCCAGCCTCACCTTTTCGGGCGGATGGAGCGCGGCCGATCCGTGGGACACCCTCGCGCTCATCCGTCTCGATATCCCCCGCGCCGCAACTCCCGACGATCTTCGCCTTATCGTCGACAAACAGATCTTTGATGCCGCGAAATCCTACCAAGCTGTGGTTGCGGTGCAGGACGGGATGCAGTGGTCCACGCCCTTCCACGTCACCAACATGGCGGCGAAACCCTCCCTGAGCCGTGAACAAACCTACGATCCCCGCCTGCGCGTCTCGCCCCTTCATCTCTCCCTGCCCCCATGCGCCATTGTCGGCCAACCCACCCGCATTGACTTGAACACCTCCGCGGCAGACTTCGACCCTGCAGAAGTGGCTCCCCTCGTCGCCCCCTATCTCAAGGCCGCCTCCGGTACGATCGGCCCCGATCTTACCTACACCGCCACCAAAGCCGGAGAAGACGAGATCACCCTCACCACCTTCGCCCCGGATGGCAGCACCCGCACAGCCACCCGCACGATCCGTGTGAACACCGCCGCCTGCATGGTGCGCATGGTCTTCGATGGCGGCACTGCAACCTATAGCGCCGTCGGAGATTACACCGAATTCCTCGACACCCGCTCCGGCTCCGCGCTCTATTTCGGCCAAGACCGCCTCGCTGCATGGGAAGGTGGCTGGATGGAATTCCCGCCCGAAGCCCGCGAGAT
>RFUP01000409.1 GCA_009922885.1 Paracoccaceae bacterium | reverse complement strand
ATAACATCAACCTGCCGCTGCCGCCCGGCGTGGGCCATGTGGGCTATCTGGAAACCATGGAGCGCATCGTGATCCCGGCCTTGGAGCGGTTCAAACCGGATGCGATCATCGTGGCCTGCGGGTTCGACGCGGGGATTTTCGATCCCTTGGCGCGGATGATGTGCACGGCGGAGACCTTCCGCGCCATGACCCGGCAAATGCGCGAAACCGCCGAGCGGCTTTGCGGCGGGCGCTTGGTGCTGGTGCATGAAGGCGGCTATTCCGAGGCCTATGTGCCGTTCTGCGGCCACGCGACCATTCAGGAACTGGCGGGATCGGATCGCGACGCCCCTGACCCGATGGCACCGATCCTCGAAAAGCGTCAACCCAACGCGCGCTTCAACGCGTTTGTCTCGGGGATCATCGGGGAAATGGCGGAGAGCCTCGGGGTGGCGTGAGAAAGGGGGGGCGCTGCCCCCCTCGGCCTTTGGCCTCACCCCCCGGGATATTTCCTAAAGAGAAAATTCAGGCGTTTGTCGCGGCCCAGTCCCAATAGAGGTCACGGGTACGTTTGGTGAGGGGGCCGACCTCGTAGTGGCGGTCGTCGAAGCGGGTGACGGGGGTGACTTTCGACATATTGCCGGAGAGGAAGACCTCGTCGGCGGCTTCGAAATCCGCGAAGGTGAGGACGGTTTCGATCACGTCGACACCGTCGGCGCGGAGGTTCGAGATGTGGCGTGCGCGGGTGATGCCGGAAAGGAACGTGCCATTGGCGATGGGGGTGAAGACCACACCGTCTTTCACCATGAAGACATTCGCCGTGGCGCTTTCGGCGACATTGCCCATGGCATCGGCGACAAGTGCATTGCCGAAGCCCTTCTGGCGGGCTTCTTTCAGCATGCGGGCGTTGTTGGGATAGAGGCAGCCCGCCTTGGCGTTGACCACTGCGTCTTCGAGCACGGGGCGGCGGAAGCGGGTGCGGGTGAGGGTGGTGCTGGCTGTGGGCGGCGCGAAGGGGATTTCCTCAAGGCAGATGGCGAAGCCCGTTGTGTCTTCCGAGGGAACGATGGCGGTGATGTCGCCGTCGATGCCCCAGTACATCGGGCGGATGTAGACGGGAGCGTCTTTGGCATAGGCGGAGAGGCCGTCCTTGACGATCTCGACCATGGCTTCGGCGGAGACAGTGGGGGTTAGCATCAGCGCGCGGGCGGAGTTGTTGACGCGGGCGCAGTGGCGGTCGAGATCGGGGGTGAGGCCATGGGCTTGGCGGGCGCCGTCGAAAACGCCGGAGCCGAGCCATGCGCCGTGATCGGCCGCGCGGATGATGAGCGCATCGCCCTGATGCCATTCGCCGTTGAAATAGGTGCGGATATTGGTGCCGGTTGCCATGTGCGTCTCCCTCGCTTTGGCGCGACTTTGGCAGGGCTTTTGCGCAGTGTCAAAACATCGGGTCGGGGAGGCGCTGGCCGTCGATCACAAGGCCGATAAGGGCGGCGCGACCCTCTGGCGAGAGGGCCACGAGAATTCCGAGGCGGCTTTCCTGCCGCAGGGTTTCGAGCGCTTCGGCGCGGGTCTTGGGGGCGTAGTAGCGCTCGATCGGGAATTCGAGGCTGAATTGCGTGGCGTCCGAATAGACGAGCGTGCCCTTTATGGAGGTGCCACTTGGCTGCGCCGAGAGGGTTTCGGGCGTCCAGAAGCCATCCGGGCTTTCGCGGAGCGTCACCCAGACTGGATCGCCGGGGCGGAGCGCGGGCTCGGCGGCAACACTCTCGCGGGGGATTTCACTGATCGAGAGGCGGATCACAGTGTAATGGCCGCGCAGGAGGTCGCGCGGGTCGATCATGGTGGTTTCCAGCGCCACTACGGAGCCATGGGCGCGCAACAGCATCTGGTCGGCCAGCCCCCAGAGGGCGAGGGCCGTTTGCAGGAAGGCGGCGGCGATGAGGGCTGCGGCTTTCATTCTTGCGTTCCCCGCTTCAGGCGGCCAAAGGCCCATGCCCCGCCGATGAGAAGCAGACCCGCGCCGAAGTAGAACCCTGCGGTGCCGATCAGGGAACCCAGCGTTTCGAAATAGAGTGTGAAGAGCGTGAGGAAGAAGCCCGCGAGGCCCAGAGACGGAAGGGCCGGGAGGCTGTGCCGCCAACCCATCCGGAGGCTCCAGAGTGAGAGGCCGAGGGCTAAAGCCGCGAAAGGCCAGGGTCCAAGCGGGAGGGCGAGCGCTGGAAGGGCGAGGCCTGTGAGAAGGGCGCAGATCCGCCTGTCATAAAGGGCGGGGCCTTTGGGGAGTGCGAGGGCCGCAGATAGGGCGAGCGGCGGGAGAGCTGCGAGGGCACTTAAGGGGGCGGTGCGGAAATCCCGCTGCCATTCGTCGGCGCCGAGGAATAATAGCAG
>RFUP01000408.1 GCA_009922885.1 Paracoccaceae bacterium | reverse complement strand
GCGGCGCGCGAGTACATCGGGATGCCGTGGATGGAGCCACGCCCGTGCCTCTGCGCCATCAATTGAGATTTGCGGTCTCTGCACCCGCCGAGCCAATGCAAAGTCAACTTTAATTTACAGTTGAATGACAAATTGATGTCTGTCAAATTTTACAATTATGAGCGACAGCATCCTTGACACTTCACCCTCGGCCTCTCGTATCCCGCACCCGCGGGCCATGCTCGAACTGATCAAGCCGATCACCTGGTTCCCGCCGATGTGGGCCTATCTGTGCGGCATCGTCAGCGCCGGGGTCTGGCCCGACAACACCGCGCTGGTGCTCTTGGGTGTGCTTCTGTCTGGTCCCATCGTCTGCGGCATGTCGCAAGCCGCGAATGACTGGTGCGACAGGCATGTCGACGCGATCAACGAGCCGCATCGCCCGATCCCCTCGGGGCGGATCCCCGGCCATTGGGGCCTGTGGATTGCGCTGGCGATGAGCGCGCTGGCACTGGCCGCAGGCTGGGTGCTGGGGCCTTGGGGATTCGGTGCGACACTGGTCGCCGTCGCCGCGGCATGGGCGTATTCGGCGGAACCCCTGCGCGCCAAACGATCGGGCTGGTGGGGGCCCGGGCTGGTCGGCCTCAGCTATGAGGCGCTGCCGTGGTTCACGGGGGCCGCAGTCACCCTGGCCGCAGCCCCTCGGTTCGAGATCGTGATCGTCGCGTTGCTCTACGGCTTGGGTGCGCATGGAATCATGACCATCAACGATTTCAAGGCCATCGAAGGCGACCGGCAGATGGGCCTGCGATCCCTGCCGGTGGTGCTGGGGCCGGTCGACGCAGCGACGGTGGCGGGCACGGTGATGGTGCTGGCGCAACTGGTCGTGGTGGCGCTGCTGGTCATTTTTGGTGCGCCATTCCATGCAGCGTTGATTGCCCTAGGGGTGGCGGCGCAGATCTGGGCTTTGGCCCGCTGGCGACGGGACCCCGCGCGGTTGGCGCCTTGGTTCAATGGCACAGGCGTCGGGCCTTATGTGCTGGGCATGATGGTTGCGGCGCTGGCGCTGCGCGGGTTGGGGATTTAGGCAATGTATCTTTCCTGGTTGCAGATCGTTCGGCTGGGGCTGGTGCAGATGGCTCTGGGCGCGATCGTTGTGCTGATGACCTCGACCCTGAATCGCCTCATGTCGGTCGAACTGGCCCTGCCGGTGATCTTGCCGGGATTTCTGGTGGCACTGCATTACGGCGTACAGATCACCCGGCCCGGATGGGGCTTCCTGTCTGATACCGGCGGCAAGCGCACACGCTGGATCATCGGCGGCATGGCCATTCTGGGGATGGGCGCATTGATGGCAACCGGATCCTTGCGCCTGTTTCAAGACAGTTTCTCGATGGGTCTGGCCGCATCGATACTGGCCTATGCGTTGATCGGGATCGGTGTCGGCGCCTCGGGCACGTCTCTGCTGGCTTTGTTGGCCACGGCCACCGCGCCGCACCGCCGCGCGGCCGCTGCCACGATCACTTGGTTGATGATGATCTTTGGTCTCGCCGTCACGGCGGGCACGACGGGCGCCTTCATTGAGCCGTTCAGCCATGACCGGATCTTCGTCATCGTGTCGGTTGTCTCGGGCGGGGCACTGCTGCTGACAGCTTTGGCGATATGGGGGATCGAAGCGCGGGTGATCGCACAGACCGAACCGCGCGACATGCCCTTGGTCGAGGGGTTGGCCGAGGTCTGGGCTGAGCCCAAGGCCCGCCATTTCACCCTGTTCATCTTCTTGTCGATGACCGCCTATTTCATGCAGGAACTGATCCTTGAACCATATGCTGGGCTGGTCTTTGGCTGGACACCCGGTGAAACCACGCGCCTGTCTGGCTCGCAAAACGGCGGAGTCTTTGTCGGCATGTTGCTGGTCGGCATTCTGGCGACAGGGCTGCGGCTGGGTTCTCTCAAGGCGTGGGTGGTCGCCGGATGCACGGGGTCGGCCCTTGCGCTGCTGGCCTTGTCGGTACTGGGCGGGCTGGCGCACGGATCGGCGCTGATGAGCGCGGCGACCGTCGCGTTGGGGTTCTTCAACGGGATGTTCGCGGTCGCGGCCATCGGGTCGATGATGGCGCTGGCCGGACAGGGCGCGGGCGCGCGCGAGGGGTCGCGCATGGGCCTTTGGGGCGCCAGTCAGGCCATCGCCGCGGGCTTTGGTGGGCTGGCCGGCGCGGCGCTGGTCGACGGGGCGCGGGCAGTCTTTCCCACGCCCACCGCTTTTGCATTGACCTTCGCACTCGAAGCTCTGTTGTTCCTCGCCGCGGCTGCGATGGCCGCGCGCATCCTCGGTCAGACCCCTTCGGCGCGCGAAGGTCTCTCCCGAGGCATCCCCATGGTTCACGGAGA
>RFUP01000407.1 GCA_009922885.1 Paracoccaceae bacterium | reverse complement strand
ACCCACCGTGAGTTGGCCCGCGAACACCAGATAGGTGCCCGCCATCACCGCAATCACGTAAGTGCCCTGCTGCACAGCCTGCGACCAGATCGTCAGCGCCGAAGCGATCCGGCGCTGCTCAGAAGACTTAAGCGAGGTGAGCGCCGTCAATTCAGTCCACAAACGGCGCACACGGTCTTCCGCGCGCTGCGTTTTCACCGTGTCGAGTTCCAGCAAAGCTTCGTGCAACAGCCGCGAGGATTTCGCCGAAGCCCCCTGCATCTCATGCGTCAACCGGATCATCCGCTTTTGCAGGAAGAAGCCCGGCAGAACCATGATGATCCCGCCCAAAAGCAACACCCACACCACAGGCCCGGCAATCGAGGCCACGAGCATCAGGAACACGAAGATAAACGGAATGTCGGCGAGCGTGCCCACGGTTGAGGCCGTAAAGAACTCCCGCACCGAGCCGAATTCCCGCATCGTGGCGAAAAGCTGGGAAGGCGAGCGTCCTTTCAGGTCCGAACGCATCCCCAAGAGCCGATCAAGCAGCATTTCCTGCACGCCGAGTTCAATCTGCCGCCCCGCGCCATCCATCAACTGCGCCCGCGCGCCTTTCACCAGCGCTTCCATCAACAGCGCCAGCCCCGCACCCGCCGCCAGAACCCAAAGCGTCGCCTCGGATTGGTGCGGGATCACGCGGTCGTAAACCTGCAAGGAAAAGAGCGCCACCGCAACCGCCAGCATATTGCCCACAAGCGAACCAAGCGCCACTTCTGCGAATTGCCGCCGGAACCGCCCGAACCCGCCCCAGAACCAGTGCTGCTTCTCAAGGTCCGGCACATGCGCGCGCGTGATCCGTTCCAAGGGCGCTTCCGCCCGCACCAGCGTTCCGGTGAAATAGGGTTCGAAATCGCCATGCGGCACATGCGCCCGGTTGTCGGGGCACGTCGTGTCATAGATCACCAGATCGCCACGCGATTGGCCCAGCACCAGAAGGAACTGCCCGGATGTCATCTGCGCCAAGGCGGGCCACATGTCGTCTGTCAGGCGCGGCACAGTCTCAACCGCCGCCAGAAGCCCCGCGTTTTCTAGCGCATAGGCCAATGTTTGCGGCGTCACCGGAGTTCCCGGCTTTTGCAGAACAGCCATCCATTCCAGCAAATCCGAGGCGAGCACCTCAGCGCCCAAGATCCCCGCATACACCCGCGCAAGCTCCGCCCGCGAGCGGGCGCGCTCGTCAAACCGATGTGTCTCAGGCTGCGCGGCAGCCGCGCTCACAGGCTGAAGGCGTGCTACACCATCGACAGATGGCGACCGAGATGTTTGCGGGTCCAGCCGTCAAATCGCGCTCCCGTCCGCCAGCAGCCCCAGATCCCGCGCCACTTCCAGACGCGCGAGAATAGCACGGTATTTCAGCGAAGCCTCGGATTGCGCCGCGCGGGCATAGGTCTCGTAAACCCCCACCACATCCATCACTTGGCGCTGGCCCGCATCATATTGCTCTTGGAACAAATCGAGGTTCGCCTTCGCCTGCCGCGTCAGCACCCCGGCTTCCGCAACTTGGCGATCAATCCCCTGCGCTTCCTGCATCAGCCGCGCAATCGAACGGCGCGCATCTTCATCAGCCTGCGCCACGCGGCGCTCTGCGGCATCGGTTGCCGCTTCAATCGCTTTGAGGCTCGCGCCCGTCCCGAACCCGATCGGCGTGTCGGTTTTCGCAGTCAGACTCCCTGAGGTGCCCCCGGTGCCCGAAACCACCTGCGCGCCAATCGTCGGCATCATGCCCGCCCGTTCCGCCCGCGCGCCCGCAACCGAGCGTTCCTTCTCGGCTTCCGCACGGATCACCGAAAGCGGCTTTGCCGCCGCCGGATCGACGCCAACAGCCGAAAGCCCACTCACGCCGTCAAGTTTGCGCGCCGACATCGCGTTCAACTCGGCCACAGCCGTCGCCGCCGTCTCGCGGCTCATCTCCTGTGAAGACCGGATTTCGGCCAGCTTCTGGCGCAGAATATTGAGGTCGGAGGTATCCGAGATACCGCCATTCACCCGCTGCTCCATGATATAGGCAAACCGCCCCATATCGCGCAGCGCGCTTCCCGAAAGCTCCGCTTTCTCACGTGCTTCGGAGGCAATGATGTAAAGCGAAAGCGCCTGATACACGCGGCTGTTCGTGTCTTCCGCCAAGCGCACAACGGAAACTTCCACATCCGCTTTCGCGAAATCGCGTTCAGCCTTGCGCTTACCGCCATCGAAGAGCACCTGATCGATCACGATCTGGGCAATCACCTGCCCAAGCGAGGTGAGGCTGATCTGCGGGCCCAAGGTAGGAAGCCAGTTCTTCGATTGTGCCTCCGCGCGCAGCATCGCCGCGCGCAATTCCGCTTCCGC
>RFUP01000406.1 GCA_009922885.1 Paracoccaceae bacterium | reverse complement strand
GGCTGTCCATTGCGCGCCGCCGACGGCATCGTAGACCACATCGGCGCCGCCCAAGGCCTTGAAGGCTTCGCGGAGATCCGGGGTTTCGGCGTCGACCAGTTCATCGGCACCGGCTTTGCGAGCGATGTCGAGTTTCTCGGTGCCGCGGGCGCAGGCGATGACGCGCGCGCCCATGAGTTTGCCAACCTCGACAGCCGTGAGGCCGACGCCGCCTGCGGCACCGGTGACGAGAAGGGTTTCGCCGGGCTGGAGACGCGCGCGGTGATCCAATGCGAGATGGGTGGTGCCATAGGCGATCTGGAGGGCGGCGGCCTCTTCCATCGAGAGCGTTTCGGGGAGGGGGACGGCGCGGTTCGCGGGGAAGCAGCCATATTCTGCAAGCCCACCCTGACCGCCGAAGACGGCCACGCGCATGCCTTCGGTGAACCCTTCGACACCTTCACCCACGGCATCGACCCAGCCTGCAAGTTCCATCCCGAGCGTGAAGGGCGTGGCGGGCGTATCCTGATACTGGCCTTTGATCATCAGGATATCGGCGAAATTCAGGCCGCAGGCGGCGATTCGCACGCGGAGTTCGCCTTTTGCGGGTTCCGGGAGGGGCAGTGTCACGAGGTTCGGGGCGGTTCCGGCCTCCTCGAGGCGGTAGGCGAGCATCTGTTTCTCCATTCGGTTTGGGGGATAAATCCGAATTTCCCATCTCAAGTCAAACCACTTCGGCGGAATGCAGCGCGTTTGGATGGGCGTGCGATTCTTTGGGATTGACGGAGGGCTGACACGCTATAATTGTGTCTCAAAAGGCTAGTATCTCCTTTTTGGTGTGCAATTCGGTTGCGGCAACGGCTTTTGCTGCAGTAAAGATAGTGGAACAGTAACTTTTCTCGGTCAGGGTGAGGATCGAGAATAGCGGCGACATCGAACAAGGCCCGCCGTAGATCAAGAGGAGTGGACCATGACACATCCCGTGGACGTGCACGTCGGCAAACGTATCCGCCATCGCCGTTGGCTGATCGGCATGACGCAGCAGCAATTGGCCGAGCGTGTGGGCATCAAGTTCCAGCAGATCCAGAAATACGAGACCGGCGCGAACCGCGTCAGCGCCTCGCGCCTCTGGGATATCTCTGATGCGCTGGAAGTGCCGGTGAGCTTCTTCTTCGAAGGCCTCGACGGGGCACAAGAGAATGCTGGCACCGACAAGGTGCCGACCGATCTGATGGGCGACAAAGAAGCGCTCGACCTGATCCGGTCCTATTACGCCATTCCGGAAAACCAGCGCCGCCGCCTGTTCGAACTGGCGCGCGTTCTGTCCGACGTGGCTTGAGAAGGGGCGGGCGCTAAGTTAGGCCTTCTTCCGAACAGGGAGGCTTGGCTATGGCCCGTATCGACGACCAAACACTCACGGATCTGATGGGGGCCGCCCATGCGATGGCAGATGCCGCGCGTGAGGCGGTCCTTCCCTATTTCAGGCAGGCAAACCTCGGGGCCGACAACAAGGCCGAGGCAACGGGCAAGGGCGATTTCGATCCAGTGACGGAAGGGGATCGTGCCGCGGAACGCGCGATGCGGGCGGTTCTGGCGCGGCTTCGGCCCGAGGATGCGATCATCGGCGAGGAATATGGCGAGACCCGGGGCACGAGCGGGCTTTCTTGGGTGCTCGACCCGATCGACGGCACGCGCGGGTTTCTTTCGGGCACGCCGACTTGGGGGGTGCTGATTGCGGTCTCCGATCAGGCGGGGCCTCTGCTCGGGGTGATCGACCAGCCCTATATCGGCGAGCGGTTCTGGGGCGCGAAAGGCGCGGCGTGGTGCAAGGGGCCAAGGGGCGAGGGCGCGATCCGCACCCGCAAGGCGCGACCCTTGGGTGAGGCCATCGTTTTCACCACATTTCCGGAAGTCGGCACCGCAGACGAGGGCGCGGCCTTCCATGCGGTGGCGGAGAAGTGCCGCTTGGTGCGGTATGGCATGGATTGCTACGCCTATGCGCTGGTTGCGGCCGGGCAGATCGATCTGGTGATCGAGGCGGGGCTTTCGAATTACGATGTGCAGGCCCCAATTGCGCTCATCGAGGCGGCTGGCGGCGTGGTGACAGATTGGCAGGGTGGCCCCGCGCATGAGGGCGGGCGCATTCTGGCGGCGGCGAATGCCGAGATCCATTCTGAGGCTTTGGCACTATTGAAGCGTTGCCCGTAAGGGCGCGGCTGGGGTAAAAGGGGCTGCGTGCCTCTTGCCCCTTTCCGGCGCGCCTCAGCGTTCGAGGGGGTGACACCTGAAAGGGAGGCGCCCATGCCCGATATTCTCATTCGCAATGCCGATACCATCCTGACCATGGACGACAACCGCCGTGAATTGCGCGGTGCGGACATCCTTGTGCGC
>RFUP01000405.1 GCA_009922885.1 Paracoccaceae bacterium | reverse complement strand
TGGCGGCAAGGGTGGTGGTGGCCGTCCGGATATGGCGCAGGGTGGGGCGGCTTCGGCCGAAAACGCAGATGCAGCGATCAAGGCTGCCGAAAAAGTCATCGGAGGATAAGCCATGCCCGCACTCTGGATCGCTCACGTTACTGTCACGGATGCCGAGGCCTACGGCAAATACGCGGCTCTCGCAGGCCCAGCCATTGCCAAACACGGCGGCGCGTTCATCGCTCGTGGTGGGCGCTTCGTGCAACTCGAAGGCAAGGAACGCCCCCGCAACGTCGTGGCACGATTTCCGTCCGTCGAAGCGGCAGAGGCCTGCTATCACAGCCCAGAGTATCAAGAAGCCCTGAGCCATGCGCGCGGGGCCTCCGAGCGCGAGCTCCTGATCGTTGAAACCTCCGAGTAATCAACCTAACCTCCTGAAAGTAAAAGGCCCCGAGTTTCCTCGGGGCCTTTTCTATTAGAGGTCTTTCGCGTGGCGCTTGCGCTCGTGAATGTCGAGATAGCGCTTGCGCAAACGAATGGCGTTCGGCGTCACTTCCACAAGCTCGTCGTCGTTGATGTAGGCAATGGCCTCTTCCAGCGACATCACGATATGCGGCGTCAGGCGAACGGCTTCGTCCGTGCCCGAGGCGCGAACGTTGGTCAGCTTCTTGCCCTTGAGCGGGTTCACGTCGAGGTCATTGTCACGGCTGTGCTCGCCAATGATCATGCCCGTGTAAACCGGCGCTTGCGGGCCAAGGAACATCTTGCCGCGCTCTTCGAGGTTCCAAAGTGCATAGGCCACGGCTTCCCCGGATTCGAGCGAGATCAGAACACCCTGACGGCGCCCCTGGATCGGGCCCTTATGGGCCGCCCAGCTGTGGAACACGCGGTTCAGCACGCCCGTGCCGCGCGTATCGGTGAGGAATTCGCCATGGTAGCCGATCAGGCCACGCGAGGGCACATGCGCGATGATCCGGGTCTTGCCAGCGCCGCCCGGTTTCATTTCTGCCAGATCGCCCTTGCGCGGGCCCGTGATCTTTTCGATCACTGCCCCGGTGAATTCGTCATCCACGTCGATGGTGACTTCTTCGATCGGTTCCAGCGTCTGTCCGTTCTCGTCTTCACGGAAGAGAACGCGCGGGCGGGAAATCGACAGTTCGAACCCTTCGCGGCGCATGTTCTCGATCAGAACGCCCATCTGGAGTTCGCCGCGACCCGCCACTTCGAAGGCCTCGCCGCCGGGGGTGTCAGACACTTTGATGGCCACGTTCGATTCCGCTTCCTTCATCAGGCGCTCGCGGATCACACGGCTTTGCACCTTCTTGCCATCGCGGCCAGCCAGCGGGCTGTCGTTGATGCCGAAGGTCACCGAAATGGTTGGAGGATCGATCGGTTGGGCTTCCAGCGGCTCTTCTACTGCGAGCGCGCAGATCGTGTCCGAAACCGTGGTCTTGGTCATGCCGGCGAGCGTCACGATGTCACCTGCGATGGCTTCGTCGATTTCCTGCAGCGCGAGGCCACGGAACGCTTGCACCTTCGAGATGCGGAACTGTTCGATCTTCTGGCCAACGCGCGAGAGCGATTGAACGGTCGCGCCTGCCTTCAGACGGCCCGATTCTACACGACCCGTGAGGATACGACCGATGAACGGGTCCGAACCGAGCGTGGTGGCCAGCATGCGGAAGGGTTCATCCACGCGCTTCAACTGCTTCGGGGCCGGAACGTGGTTCACGATCAGGTTGAACAGTGCCGAAAGGTCTTTGCGCGGGCCGTCGAGTTCGGCATCTGCCCAACCGGCGCGGCCGGAGGCGTAAAGATGCGGGAAGTCGAGCTGGTCTTCGTTCGCACCCAGCGCCACGAAAAGGTCGAACACTTCGTCGAGCGCGCGATCCGGCTCAGCGTCGGGTTTGTCGACCTTGTTCAGCACGATGATCGGGCGCAGGCCGAGGGCCAGCGCCTTCTGGGTCACGAATTTCGTTTGCGGCATCGGGCCTTCGGCCGCATCCACCAGCAAGCAAACGCCGTCGACCATCGACAGGATACGCTCCACTTCGCCGCCGAAGTCGGCGTGGCCGGGGGTGTCCACGATGTTGATGCGGCAGCCCTTCCAGGTCACCGATGTCGCTTTTGCGAGAATTGTGATGCCGCGCTCTCTTTCGAGATCGTTCGAATCCATTGCACGTTCGGCAACGGCTTGGTTTTCCCGAAACGCTCCCGACTGTTTCAGAAGCTCGTCCACCAGGGTCGTCTTGCCGTGGTCAACGTGGGCGATAATAGCGATGTTCCGCAGATCCATAGTCGTTCCTCTGTCCGTCGCGCCCGCGCCTATACTGCAACGCGGCAAAACACCAGAGTTAAGGTTGATCCAGTCAATTCATCGCAACTGAAAAGCCACCC
>RFUP01000404.1 GCA_009922885.1 Paracoccaceae bacterium | reverse complement strand
GCGGCCTTCGAGTAGAGGCTCAGCGTCATCATGGCGATCAGTGGCAGGCAGATCACGCAGAGGGCTGCAGCGCAGATCAGGAGGATTTCGGGAAGCGTCATTAATCTGCCTCTATTCAGCGCATTAGCGCGTTGTAGTCCTGGAAAATGGCGTCAGTGATCCGGCCCGGATCAACCGGGTAACGGCCTTCGGCCACGGCCTGTTTGATGCGGCTCACGCGCTCCAGATCAAAGGGCGGGCCCTTCTCTGCAAGGCCTTCTGCCAAATGGACCGAAACCGCATCGCTGAGCGTAACGGAATCGACCGACCCAACAGAGGCGGGCGCGCGCGAACCTGCCGGGGCCTTTGCGGCCCCGTCGGCTTGGTAGGCATTAAGCCGCAGCTTGGCGGCATTTGACGTGTTGATAGAGTCGACCATCTGAACTCTCCGTTACGTCTCAAGGACGAATGACTTATTCCCCCAAACGACCTCTGCTCACCGAATGTTAGGTGCGAGGGTCACTTTGTTGGGTCCGGAGACGATGGCGCGCAGGATGCGGCCACTCGAACGGTTGGCGACTCTGACTGGTTCACCGAGTTGGCCGGAATCGAGCGACTGCCCAGCGGTTTCGATGCGAATCCCTCTTATTTCATTGGTAATAGTCACGGACATTCCTTGCGTTACGGCGTAGTCGAATTCGAGATGGCGGGCGAGGAGCGGTTGCCCAGCTCCAAGGTTGCCCCGCAGGCGCCGCCCGATAGCGCGAGCGGGATCGCTGAGGGCACCCGCGCCATTCTCACGCTCTTGGCCTGCGAACCCGACTCCCGGCATCGGTTTGAACCCCAGATCACAGAATGGGCCCGTCGCATCGCGACAGGTGGTGTGTCTGTTCAGCCCGTGTTCTAACAGTCCCCGTTGAACACGCGGCCGAATGAAAGGCGCCGGAGCCCCCGCCCGGCGTCTTTCTCATTGCAGAAACGAAAAAGGCGCAGGATCGCTCCCGCGCCTCTGTTCCGCGATGGCCTCAGGATCAATCCTTGGCGCGCTCGTAATAGGTGTTGTCGGCGGTGTTGATCACGATCCGCGTGCCCACGCCGATATGCGGCGGCACCATCACACGAAGGCCGTTCTCGCACACAGCAGGCTTGTAAGAAGAAGACGCCGTCTGGCCCTTCACCACAGGCTCGGTCTCCAGCACTTCCACAGTCATACGCTGCGGCAGTTCCATCGACACAGCCGCGTCGTTGAAGATCTTGAGGTAAACGCGCATGCCTTCCTGCAGGTAGACCTTCTGGTCACCCACCACATCTGCCTGAACCGCGATCTGATCGTAGTTCACCGGGTTCATGAAGTGCAGGCCTTCACCATCCTCGTAGAGGTAATCGAATTCCACATCTTCCACATGCGCACGCTCAAGCGACTCGGTGGTCTTCCAGCGCTCCGAAACCTTCACGCCATCGCCAATTCGGCGCATGTCGACCTGCGTCACAGGCGTGCCCTTGCCGGGGTGGAAGTTTTCAGCAGAAAGAACGACATAGAGACGGCCGTCGATTTCAAGCACATTGCCCTTGCGGACCTGAGAGGCGATCACTTTCACGGGTCAGTTTCCTTGCGATAGATCCATTCACGGCCTAGAGAGCCGCACATTCCCGGTGCCGATAGCGCATCGGAGCGAAAATCGCCAGATCAAAGGTGCCGAGATGCCAATTGCCGAGACCCCTTGGTGGGACAAAGCCCGCCACGCCGATCGCCGCCCCGCCCTTCTGGCCCGTAACCGCATCCAGAAAGCCTTCCGCACCTGGTTCGAAGAGGAAGGCTTCCTCGAAGTTGATCCCAACGCCCTGCAGGTGAGCCCCGGCAACGAAACCCATCTGCACGCCTTCGAAACCACCATCCGGGAATACGACGGCACGGGCCACACCCGCTATCTCCACACCTCCCCCGAATTCGCGATGAAGAAACTCCTCGCCGCCGGAGAGGAAAAGATCTTCACCTTCGCCCATGTCTGGCGCAATCGCGAAGACAGCCCGAAACACGCCAACGAATTCACCATGCTGGAATGGTATCGCACAGGCGAAAACTATGACGTGCTGATGCAGGACTGCGCCCGCCTCCTCGCCCTCGCCGCCGAGGCCGCAGGCACCACCACGCTGCGCTGGCGCGAGAGTACCTGCAACGCCACCCTCCCCCCAGAACGCCTCTCGGTCACAGACGCCATCCAGCGCCACGCGGGCATCGCCCTCATGGATACCGTTGATGCCGACGGCACCGGCAACACCGAAACCCTCCGCGCCGCAACCGAAGCCGCAGGCCTCCGCACTGCCCCCGACGACACATGGTCCGACCTGCTCTCCCGCCTGATCGTTGAAAAAGTCGAACCCCACCTCGGCCATGGCCGCGCCACGATCCTCGACCGATAC
>RFUP01000403.1 GCA_009922885.1 Paracoccaceae bacterium | reverse complement strand
CTGACCCGCACGCCATCACGGGCGTACATCCACACGGCGCGGCCATCGGCGGGGCCGAAGGCGAGCTCGGTTTGGAAGGGGGCAGGGGCGATCCCTGTGAAGGCTGGGGCGGCGCTTCGCATCAGGAGAGAACCGCACCGAGCTTCATGGCCATGCCGATGTCGCCGTCCACGGCGAGCTTGCCGGACATGAAGGCGGCGGTCGGGTTCAGATCGCCGGAGAGAATGGATTGGAACGTGTCTGCCGAGGCGGTCAGGGTCACGTCGGTGTCGTCGTCGCCTGCGTGCACGCCAGAACCGTCGATCACAACGCCACCTTCGCCTTCGATGACGAATTTGGCGGAGCCGTCAAAACCGGCGTCTCCCAGTTTTGCGCTCAGGGCGGCTACGGCTGCGTTAATGATATCGCTCATTCTTGTCTCCGATACGTGATGCGAGAGGGCTGGATTTCAGCCTTGCGCAGGTTACAACACAATTATGAGCCCTTTGTGTAACATTCTCAAACCTACCGTGGCGGTAGCTTGTTTCGCAGTCTGGTTTTCCTTACCAGCGGTTGCGGAGGTTGCCAATTTGCAACCTTTATACGAGCGGCTTGCGCAGGCTTCCGCCGACGAAGCCAAAGGAATCGAGCGGGAAATCGCTTTGGAACGGAAGCGCTCGGGCTCGGTAACGGCGGATTTCTTGCTGAAGCGAGGAGTCGAAGCACTCGAACGCAGGGAGCCGGATGTCGCCATTGAGCACTTCTCGGCGTTGATCGATCATGCGCCAGAAGTTGCCGAAGGCTGGCACGGGCGCGCGCAGGCGTTTTTTGATCAGGGGGAATACGGGCAGGCCCTGAGTGACCTCTCGCAGGCCCTCAACCTCGATCCGCGTAATTATGAGGCGATTTTCGGCCTTGGCACGATTTTCGAGAGTTTGGAAAAGCCGAGGCAGGCTTTGGCGGCCTATCGCCTTGCTCTCAAGGCGCATCCCCATTACGAAAATGCCGCCGAGGCCGTGAAGCGCCTTGAGCAGGGGGTCGGGGCAAAGAGCCTCTGATCTGAGTCTGGGGAAGAAACATGAGCCAGTCCACACGCATCACGGCTGTGCTCGGCCCGACGAATACTGGCAAAACGCACTATGCCATCGAGCGGATGCTCGGCCATCGCACGGGCATCATTGGCTTGCCGCTCCGGCTTCTGGCGCGCGAGGTCTACGATAAGATCGTCAAGGCGCGTGGGCCTTCCGTGGTGGCGCTCGTTACGGGTGAAGAGCGAATCGTGCCCGAACGCGCGCAATACTGGGTGTGCACGGTGGAAGCTATGCCCGAAGGCATGGGCGCGGATTTCGTGGCGATAGATGAAATCCAGCTCTGTGCCGATCCAGAGCGCGGCCATGTGTTTACCGACCGTTTGATGCGCGCGCGCGGACTTGTGGAGACCGTGTTTCTAGGGGCCGATACGATGCGCGGCGCGATTGCTGAACTGGTGCCGAATGTGCAGTTCGTCAAACGCGACCGGATGTCGAGCCTGACCTATACAGGTGAGAAAAAGATAAGCCGGATGCAGGCGCGAAGCGCTATCGTTGGGTTTTCTGTTGAGAATGTCTATGCAATCGCAGAGTTGATCAAGCGCCAGAAAGGTGGTGCTGCGGTTGTGATGGGCGCACTTTCGCCCCGCACACGGAACGCGCAAGTGGCGATGTATCAGGCTGGAGAGGTTGATTTTCTGGTGGCCACGGATGCCATCGGCATGGGGCTCAACCTCGACATCAACCACATCGCTTTCTCGGCCCTCACCAAGTTTGACGGCCGCAGGATGCGGTATTTGCAGCCCAACGAGTTGGCGCAGATCGCTGGCCGCGCCGGGCGCGGGATGGCGGATGGCACGTTCGGGGTGACGGGCGAGGCAGGGCCGCTCGATCTGGACGTGGCAGAAGCCATCATGGAGAACCGTTTCGCGCCGATCCGCCGCCTGATCTGGCGGAATGCCGATTTGCGGTTCGGAACGGTGGATGCTCTGATTTCCTCGCTGGAGCGCCAACCCGACAATCAATGGCTCTCGCGGGCGCGGGATGCCGATGATCTGGCCGCCCTGAAGGCGCTGGCCGATGTGGCGGAAGTGCGGGCGCGGGCGACCTCTCCGCAGGCGGTGAAGCTTTTGTGGGATGTTTGCCGGATTCCGGACTTCCGGGGCATTTCCGCCGCTGAGCATGCGAGCCTTCTTGAGCAGATCTTCAACCACCTGCACGAGCGCGGACGGGTGCCCACCGACTGGTTTGCCCGCAATGTCCAGCGGATTGATCGCACGGATGGAGATATCGATGCGCTCTCCAAACGCCTCGCGTTTATCCGAACGTGGACATATGTCGCGCAGCGCAATTCGTGGATAGATGACGAAATCCATTGGCGTGAGGAAACCCGC
>RFUP01000402.1 GCA_009922885.1 Paracoccaceae bacterium | reverse complement strand
CTCGCGGCGCAGTTCCGCCACCAGATGCGGCACCAAAGCATTCTCGCCCACACCCGCAGGCGGTCGGTAGGCATTCGCGGCACTCACCCGCCCCACCTCGGGCAAAGCCCCCTCGAACGGTCGCCGCCTGTCGGCAAACCCCGAAAGTGCCGTCGCCATCAACGTATTGCCATGCCACGAGCGGTCCCGAGCGATGAACTTCACCCGCGCCGGATCGCCCCTGTCGTAATGGTATTGCAAGGCGATCTTCATCGCCGCCTCCACAGCCTCCGATCCCCCGGTCACGAACACCATCTCGGAAAGATCAGCCCCCATCGCGCGGCCCAACCGCTCGGTCATTTCCTCCAAAGGGTCCGAGGTGAAGTTGAACCGATAGCCATGTGCGATCCGCCCCATCTGCTCGGCCACCACCGCATTCACCCGCGGGTCCGCATGCCCGATGCAATACACCGCCGGCCCGCAAGATCCGTCGATATAGCGCTTGCCATCCGTATCCCACAGATAGCTGCCTTTCCCGTGCGAGATCTTCGGCGGCGGTCCACCCGCGCCACCAAATGCCTTCGGAAACGGGGTCGCCTTGCTCGTCATTCTGCCTCTCCTCGCCGCAGTGCCCGCCCCAACGCTAGCACCGCGATCCCCGCACAGGGAAGCGAATGCTTGACAGCCCGCGCCCAAAGGCCCAGAGCGCGCATGAACCAAGGAGATCCCCCATGGACTACGGCAAATCCGGCGCCCCCAAGAGCGCCAAAGGCGAACCCAAATTCTCCGGCCACCAGCCCGCCCACGGCGCGCCGAAAAAGCCCGCAGGCAACAAGGCCGAACTTCTCGCCCGCATGAAAGCCGCCGCCGAGAAAAAAGCCCAGAAATAGGTCTGCCCGGCCCGCAGCCTCACAAATCGGCGAGATAGATCCGCACCGCTTCCTGAATATGCCGGAAGCGGTCGCCCCCCAGATGCTTGCCACCGAACCAGCGCGTCACGATCACCACGTGATCCTTCAACCCCTCACGCTCCAGCATCCGCACAATCACCATCCCGGCCCCTGCCTCGCCATCATCGGCCTTGAGCGGGCCCTCTGCCGTGATCAATCCCCAGCTATGATGCGTCGCCTTCGCGAATTTGCGGGTCTTGCACAGCGCCGCCACCATCGCCCGCGCCTCCGTTTCCGAGGTGCAAGCCCCGCCCGTCACTGCGTATTTCGAACCGCGATCAGAGATAATGTTGTCGAGCGTCTTCATGCCCGCTGTCTTAGGCAAGTGATCCTCGCGCAGCAAGGCAAGGCTTGCTGCATGAAAACCCCTCTCGAAAAGAAAAACTCTGCCCACATCGCCTAAAGAGGCACGGTTCTTGCCGTTACCAAACTGGATCGTAGGCGCAACTTTACCAGTGAAATACAGAGGAAAGAATGGACGGCACCCACACCGAAGCATGGACAATGGAGAACCGCAACATGCGCCCGAAATCCGGTGAAGCCCCGTTCCACCTCGACGAGATTTTCTTCTCTCGCACCGACAAGCGCGGCACGATCCAGGCGTGGAACTCCGTCTTCGAACGCGTCGCCGACTTTCCGCCCGAACGCCTGCAAGGCGCGCCCCATCGCATCATCCGCCATGAAAACATGCCCAAAGGCGTGTTCTGGCTCATGTGGGAAGCCCTCAAATCCGGCCAGCGTTTCGGCGGCTATGTCTGCAACAAAGCCTCCGACGGTCTCTTCTACTGGGTCTACGCCATCGTCACCCCGACCGAGGATGGCTACACATCGGTCCGGATCAAACCCACAAGCCCGCTTCTCGCCAAAGTCACCGCCCTCTATGCCGAAGCCCTCGCCGCCGAACGCGAGGAAGGCCTCACCCCCGAAGCCTCGGGCCACCGCATCCTGAAAGCGCTCGCGGCCGAAGGCTTTCCCACCTACGCCGCCTTCGCTTCCGCCAGCATAGCCGCCGAAGTTGCGGCCCGCGATGCAGGCCTCGGGCGCGGAGCCGATCCCCGCCTTGGTCACTTCCGCGAGATGCGCGAAATTGTGCAAGCCATCGTCGCCGAGCAGAAAATCCTGCTGTCGCAGATGTATGCTATGCGCCTCGTGCCCGTGAACATGCGCATCATGGCCGCCCGGATCGAGCGTCAAGGCGGAGCCGTCTCTGCGATCTCCGACAATTACCGCCTCCTCTCCAGCGAAGTCGCAGACCAGCTCGCGGCCTTCGTCGAAGACGGCATGCCCACCTCCACCTTCCAGTTTCGCGCCATGGAACGCGCACTCTTCCTCACCTCCGCCTGCCGGATCATGGCCGAAGCCGATGCCTATTTCTGCACTCACGACGACACCGAAAACTCCGAAAACCTCGCGCTCGAAGCCGCGCGCCTCTCCGCCGTGATGAGCCAAACCCGGATCGAGGCCGATGAAGC
>RFUP01000401.1 GCA_009922885.1 Paracoccaceae bacterium | reverse complement strand
ACTACGACGCTTGGCAACCGGAATAACAGCGCGATGGCCGAGAACCGGATAGAGGTGCTGGTCGGTGGGCTGGTGCTGGCGGTGGCCGTTGGGTTTGTGGCCTATGCGGGCAAGATCACCGGATTTCGTTCGGCCAGCGCGGGCTATGAATTGACCGCCTCTTTCCGCTCTCTGGAGGGCGTGACCGTGGGAACGGATGTGCGGCTTGCGGGTGTGAAGGTGGGATCGGTTTCGGATATCCAGCTTGATCCGGAGACCTATCGCGCGAAGACAGTGCTGACGATCGACGGGGCGGTGAAGGTGCCGGACGATAGCGCTGTGATCATTTCCTCGGAAGGGCTGCTGGGCGGTAACTTCGTGGAAGTGATGCCGGGTGGGTCGCCGTTCTTCTACGAGGCGGGTGCGGATGTGGAAGACACCCAGGGCGCGGTGAGCCTTGTCTCGCTGCTCCTGAAATTCGTCACGGGTGACAAGACAGAATGATCCGCGGCGCGCTTCTTTCCTTTGCACTTCTGCTGCCTGTTTTTGCGACGGCACAAGAGGACGTCGAGCTGGGAACCGGAGCGATTTTGCGCGGGCTCGACAAGGTGTCCGGCGTGACGGCGGATTTCGAAGTGCCGCAGGGCGTGACGATGCTTTACGAGCGCATGGAAGTGACGGTGAAAGAATGCCGTTTTCCGGCGGGGAACCTTTCAGGCGACGCCTATGCTTTCGTTGAAATCCGCGAGCAGGGGAAGGCTGATCTGGCGTTTCAGGGCTGGATGATTGCCTCGTCTCCGGCGCTGAATGCGCTGGATAACGCGCGTTACGACATCTGGGTCATACGCTGCAAGACCTGAGCGCCAGAGGGATCCGGCGTAAGTTTTTCGATATCCGCAGGTGCTGAAAGGGCCGTTTCGAGGGCCTTGCGGTAGCTTGCGCGCGGGATTTCCACGGCACCGAGGGAAGCGAGGTGCGGGGTAAGGAATTGCGTGTCGAATAGCGTGAAGCCGGAGCGGCGCAGGTGGTCGATCAGGTGCGCGAGCGCGATTTTGGAGCCATCGCGCGAGGGGCTGACCATGCTTTCGCCAAACCATGCGGTGCCGAGGGTGACGCCGAAGGTGGCGCCCCAAAGGCGGCCGTCGGGGTGGCGGATTTCCCATGAATGGGCGTGGCCCATGTCGTGAAGGTCGAGATAGATCTGCCGCAGGATCGGATTGATCCATGTCTCGTCGCGATTGGCGCAAGTGTCGACGACTTCGAGGAAATCGTGGTTAAGGAGCACCGAGTAACCGCCTTGGCGGAGGCGGCGGGCGAGAGAGCGGGAGATGTGGAAGCCTTCGAGCGGGAAGATGCCGCGCTGTTTCGGGTCGAGCCAGAAGAGTTCGGAGGCGTCGCGGCCTTCGGCCATGGGGAACACGCCGGAGGCGTAAGCGGCGAGCATTAGGTCTGCAGTGAGTTGCCCGGCGCCGCCTCCCATGATCCCTCCGAAAGAAACGGCCCGCCGAGGTGATCGGCGGGCCGGTGTGTTAGTTTCCGTAGGTGCGGGCGAGCCATTTCTCCAGCCAGTGGATGGAGTATTCACCGGAGTGGATGTCTTCGTCCTGCAGGAGGTCGCGGAAGAGCGGGATCGTGGTTTCGACACCATCGACGATCAGCTCGCCAAGCGCGCGGTTGAGGCGGGCGAGGGCCTCTTCGCGGTCGCGACCGTGAACGATCAGCTTGCCGATGAGGCTGTCGTAATAGGGTGGGATGCGGTAGCCGTCGTAGAGGGCACTGTCCATGCGGACGCCGAGGCCGCCCGGTGCGTGATACTGCGAAATCCGACCCGGCGATGGTGCGAAATTCGGCAGTTTCTCCGCGTTGATGCGGGCTTCGATGGCGTGGCCGTTAATGACGAGATCTTCCTGTCCGAAGGACATCGGCAGACCGGAGGCCACGCGGATCTGTTCGCGAACAAGATCCACGCCGAAGATATATTCGGTGACCGGGTGTTCCACCTGAAGGCGGGTGTTCATCTCGATGAAATAGAACTCGCCGTCTTCGTAGAGGAATTCGATCGTGCCCGCGCCGATGTAGTTGATTTCGGCCACGGCGTCGGCGCAGATTTTGCCGATGCGCGCGCGCTCTTCGGGGGTGATGCAGGGGCCGGGGGCCTCTTCGAGCACCTTCTGGTGGCGGCGCTGGAGCGAGCAGTCGCGTTCGCCCAAGTGCACGGCTTTGCCTTTGCCATCGCCGAAGACCTGGATCTCGATATGGCGCGGGCGCTGGAGGTATTTCTCGATATAGACTTCGTCATTGCCGAAAGCGGCTTTTGCTTCGGTCCGCGCGGTGCGGAAGGCCGTGTCGATCTCTTCGGGGCCTTTGGCCACTTTCATGCCACGACCGCCGCCACCTGCGGTGGCTTTGATGATCACGGGGTAGCCGATTTCAGCCGCGACCTTGCGCGCG
>RFUP01000041.1 GCA_009922885.1 Paracoccaceae bacterium | reverse complement strand
TGCCGTCGATCATCATTTGTGTGGGCGGAGCGTTCCTTTTCTATTTCGTGCGGATCATGTTCGGTATCCGCATCGGATCGCCGGGTGTTGATGCGATCCTCTCGTCCATAGGCGCGCTGATCATTGTGCCGACCCATTGGAGGGGCGGAAAATGAGCATTCTCTGGTTGCTGATCGTGGGGGCGGCGGCGGGTTTCTTCGCCACGCGGATCATGCGCGTTGAGGCGGATATTCCGACGACAGTGGCGGTCGGGATGGCAGGTGCACTGATAGGCGGGTTGGTGCTGCGCGGGTTGATGGCAGTGATGGGAATGGCTGCGGGTTTTGTCGGCGCGGTTTTGGGCGCGCTTTTCCTCGTCTGGCTCTGGCAGCGTATGAAGAGCCGTTAACGACGCGGCGGGCGGGCCTTGTAGACAGGCAAGCGCCAGCCGAAGGCGAGTGAACCCGCGCGGAGGGCCCAAGTGACAAGCGCGCAGGCCCCGAGGCCGATCAGCGGCTCAGTGGTCAGATGGTTGGCAACGAGAGCCGCGCCTGATCCAGCGAAGGCCGCAGTGGCGTAAAGTTCGCCTTGGCGTAGAACCACCGGAACTTCATTGCAGATCACATCGCGCATGAGGCCGCCCATCATGCCGGTAATCATGCCCATGACGAGAACGACGGGTGCCGAGAGGCCTTGCGCCATGGCCGCGGCAACACCTGCGGGAACGGCGATGGCGAGGGCGATGCTGTCGAGCCAGACCAGCGCGTTCAGGCGGCTTTCCAGTTTGTGGGCAGTGAGGAAAACAAGGGCCGCGGCGAAGGAGGAAACGGCGAGCATATGCGGAGCCGCGATCCAGAAGACGACATCGCGGTTCATCAGCACGTCGCGCACGGTGCCGCCGCCGATGGCTGTGAGGGCCGAGAGGAAGAGGAACCCGACGATATCGAGTTGGGCGCGGGACGCGGCCAGTGCACCCGTGAGGGCGAAGACAAAAACGGACGCGAGGTCTAGAAACGCCAGCGCGCTCATGCCGCGCCTTTCTTGAAGGGCTTCATCCCCTCGCGTGCCAATGCATCGGCGCGTTCGTTCTCGGGATGGCCCGCGTGGCCCTTTACCCATTCCCATGTCACGCGGTGGCGGGCTTGCGCGGCTTCGAGGCGTTGCCAAAGTTCGACATTGGCGACGGGTTTATTCGCGGCCGTGCGCCAGCCTTTCTTTTTCCACGAGAAAATCCAGCTTGTGACGCCGTTTTTCACATAGGCGCTGTCGGTCACAACTGTGATTTCGCTGGCGCGTTCAAGGGTTTCAAGGGCGTTGATGGCGGCCAGAAGCTCCATGCGGTTGTTGGTGGTATCCGCTTCGCCGCCCTTGAGTTCGCGCTCTTTCAGAACGGTTTCCCCGTCCATCGCGCGTAGGAGCACACCCCAGCCGCCGGGGCCGGGATTTCCCGAGCAGGCACCGTCTGTATAGGCGAGGAGGCGCGCCATCAGCTCATCACCACGGTGATGCCGAGGCAAAGGAGGACGATGGCGGTGAGCAAAACCCGGAGGTGCATCCACCACGACGGCGTGAGGCCGCGCTGGGCGAAGTGCCAATCGAGGCCGAGGAGGCCCAAGAAGCCTGCGAAGAGGTAGATGCTGGCCGAGGTCGGGCCGCCGCCGACCATGAAGAAGCACCACAGGGCGGGAATGACCGAGAGGGCATAGCCTAATGCCGCCTCGCGGCCCTCCGCGCGGGTGGCGAAGCCCCAGAGCACGCCCGACATGAAGCTGAGGATCACGATGCCGTAGCTCAGTTGCACGTAGGGGCCGATGAAGCGCGGGCCTGCGATCTGCACCGTTGATTGCGCGAGGGAAGGGGCCAGCATAGTGAGGACGCCCCAGAGGAAGGGCAGAAGGCCTGCGAGGCCGAGCCAGAGTGCAGCGCGAGGGATGGCGTTCATGGGTTTGGCTTTCAGACCGTTTCGCGCAGGATACGTGGAACTTTGAATTCCACGTTTTCGGTGGCAGTTTCAACCCGTTCAACAGAAACAGTGAAGCGGGCGCGGAAAGCGTCGATCACTTCGTTCACCAGTTCTTCGGGGGCCGAGGCGCCAGCCGTCAGGCCAACGCTTCGGATGCCCTCAAGGGCGCGCCAGTCGATTTCGGTGGCGCGCTGGACGAGTTGGGCATAGCCGCAGCCCGCGCGGGAGGCGACTTCGACAAGGCGTTTCGAGTTTGAAGAATTCGGTGCGCCGACGACCAGAAGCGCGTCACATTTGGGGGCCATGGCCTTCACGGCTTCCTGACGGTTCGTCGTGGCGTAGCAGATGTCTTCTTTGTGGGGGCCGACGATGGCGGGGAAGCGCGCTTTGAGGGCAGCCACGATCTCGGCGGTATCGTCGACCGAAAGGGTGGTTTGGGTAACGAAGGCCAGCGCCTCCGGATCGCGCACGGTCAGGGTTGCCACATCCGCCGGAGTTTCGACGAGCAGAACGCCGCCCTCGGGCAATTGACCCATCGTGCCGATAGTTTCGGGATGGCCTGCGTGGCCGATCATCACGATCTGGTGGCCCTGCTCATGATGGCGGGCGGCTTCCATATGCACCTTTGTCACCAGTGGGCAGGTTGCATCGACCGCGATCATCTGGCGGGCAGTGGCTTCGGCGGGGACAGACTTTGGCACGCCATGCGCCGAGAAAACGACAGGGCGATCCGTCGGGCATTCGTCGAGTTCTTCTACAAAGATTGCGCCTTTGGTGCGAAGACCGTCGACAACGAATTTGTTGTGCACGATTTCGTGGCGCACATAGACGGGCGCGCCCCATTTCTCGAGCGCCATTTCCACGATCTTGATCGCTCGGTCGACGCCCGCGCAGAAACCACGGGGCGCAGCGAGGTAGAGAGTCAGGTCTGGAAGTGTCATTCGCGTCCTCCGTGTTTCGGCCCTAGGTAATGCGTAGCGTAGGCTGCGTCCACCTGCATGATGTATCCAAAAGAACTATTTAAATACACCCAAAGGACCCATTCCGGCTATGTGGTTCGGGTATCCTATGCGTAGGGTGAATCGTATATGTTGGCCTCTCAATGCAAGGTGTAGAGAATGCCGATTAAAGGACTCCGACGTTTAGCGGTTTCATCATCAGTAGATGAAAATCTGACTACAGATTATGGGCTGCGTGTACAGGCAACGTCGACTTTAGCCGTTTTCGCAACAGGTTTGGGTCTCTTCTGGGTCGGGTTCGGGATCTGGATGGGCATCCCGTTGGGATGGCAACTCGGTGGTGCCTTGGCCGTGGTCTCCTGCATAACGCTCTATTACGCTCAGAAAGGGTATTCCGCGCGGTCGCGCACAATATGGTTCCTCGCAACCGCAATCATCATCGCAGTTGCCTATTTCTCGCTACACCGCGCCGCAGGGGTTGACCATTTCTATGCGGCCTTGATCGCAGCCGTCTTCATGAATTTCTCCATACGAAGGGAGAAGCGGCTAATAACAACGGTTTTGACGTTAATTGCCTTGATCTGGCTGGTCAGCGTCTTGCTCGGACCGGAATATTTTCAGGAGTCGGTGGTCGATCACGACTTCGCCGAGAACGTCTTGTCGCCGTTTATTACGGGAAGCGTGCTGCTCAGTGTTGCGCTAAACGTGTATCTTTTCGCGCTGATCAATGAACGGTATTATTTCAAACTCAATGAGGCCATGGTCGCCGCAGAAGATGCGAATGCGGCCAAGAGCAATTTTCTGGCGGTCATGAGTCATGAAATCCGGACGCCCATGAATGGCGTAATCGGAATGACCGATATTCTGGGGGCTACGGATCTCGATAGCCAGCAAAGGAAAACGCTGAGCGTCATCCGCGAGTCTGGCATCGCGCTTTTGCGGATCATCGAAGATATTCTCGACATGTCCTCTATCGAAGCGGGGAAGTTGAAGCTGGTCGATGAGCAGATCGACCTGCGCCATACGATCGAGTCGGCCATGGAGTCTTTGCGGGCCTATGCGGATCAACACAATGTTCTGACGACACTCAAACTGGATCGGAACCTTCCCGGCACAGTGAAAGGGGACCCGGACCGTCTGCGTCAGATCGTGACGAACCTTCTGGGTAACGGGATCAAGTTCTCGCGCCGCCCAGTGGATGACGGGGTTGGCCATGCGCGGTTGGTGGTGGAGCCCACGGAAGATGGGAAGATCAGGTTGATCTTTTCCGATGACGGAATTGGTATTCAGCCCGAGTTCCTGCCTCAACTCTTCCAACCGTTCCGCCGCTCCGACGCTGTAACGACGGGGCGGTTCGGTGGCACGGGCCTCGGGCTCGCAATCGTCCACCAATTGGTGACCAAGATGGAGGGGACGATCGAGGTTGTGAGTGCGCCAGGAGAGGGCAGCAAGTTTACCGTGACGCTGCCGATGTCAGTTGTCTCGAAGGAATCGCAAAGGCCTGATTTTTCGGAGCTGGAGCTTTGCCTGATTGGTGTTGATCCGCTCTTGGAGCATTTCTGGCGGAACACAATGTTCGGCACGAATGCGACTGTTTTGGCGCGGCAGGGCAATGATGTTGCGGCCCTGATCGACAAGGAACGACGCGAAAGAGCATCTGCCGGGGGAGAGCAGAAACTCGTCATCTATGTGATTACCGCATTCGACATGAATGGTGGCCTGATGGATGCTCGACTGGGGGCCGTACGGAATATTGCTCCGGAGGTGCCGATTGTGGTGCACAGCCGCGACAGGCGGCAGGTCTCGGGGCTTCTGGATAACAAGACCTTCCGTTTGCAAGCCGCGCCGACTCTTGAAAGCGAGGCGCTGGCCGGCCTCGAGACGCTGTTTAACGGCGAAATGGGTGGGCGAGATCGCATCAAGGCGGCTACGGAAAATGATGAGCCTCAAGCGGAGATGAGAGATCGCTCGGGCCACATTCTCGTGGCAGAGGATAACGAGATCAATCAGTTGGTGATTTCGACCCAGTTGCAGAAGCTCGGGCACACTGTGGAAATGGCTTCTGATGGGTTGGAAGCGCTGGCGAAATGGAAAGCGGGCACCTTCGATCTTGTTCTCACGGATTGCTTCATGCCGAGGATGGACGGGTTTTCCCTGACGCGTCAGATCCGCGAGAGCGAAGCGCGGGAAGGCAGGCGGCCTGTACCGATTGTGGCTATTACCGCGAATGCGCAGCAGGGCGAGGATTTGCGGTGCGCGCAGGCAGGGATGAACGGGTTCCTCACCAAGCCGGTGCGTTATGCCGACTTGGCGAAGACGATTTCGAGCCACCTTGTGAACGCGCCGTAAGCCGCGGCCCTTTGGGGCGGCTTATCCGTTCTGGAGCGCCAGCTCTTCCCGGTTCATCATGGGCTCGCGCGGCGGTCTGCCGAGGACATCGCGAAGATCGTCCAGTTCGATGAAGTTGTCGGCCTGGCGGCGCAATTCGTCGGCGATCATGGGCGGTTGGGAGCGGATCGTGGAGACCACGGAAACGCGGACGCCCTGACGCTGGAGGCTCTCCACGAGCGGGCGGAAATCGCCATCGCCGGAGAAGATCACGGCATGATCCATGCGCGGTGCCAGCTCCATGGCATCGACGGTGAGCTCGATGTCCATGTTGCCTTTGACCTTGCGACGGCCTTGCGCGTCGGTGAATTCCTTGGCCGGTTTGGTGACCATGGTGAAACCGTTATAATGCAGCCAGTCGACCAGCGGGCGGATCGGCGAATATTCGTCGTTTTCCAGAAGCGCTGTGTAGTAGAAGGCGCGTATCATCTTACCACGGCGCATGAATTCTTGGCGCAGCAGCTTGTAGTCGATGTCGAAACCGAGTGATTTGGCTGCAGCGTAGAGATTGGAGCCGTCGATGAACAGCGCTAGCCGTTCGTCTTTATAGAACATAAGAGGATACCTTTTTGCGTCAGCGCCGCTTTGTCCGTGAGTGTGAGTGATTGTTGGGCAGCGGGTGAGTGAGATCGTAAAACTTAAGTCAGTGAATGTGGTGAGAGAAAATCCCTCCGGAAGGATAGGTTTATGTCAATTATTGATCAAGTCAGCTTGATAGCCTTCGGCGGGAACCTTCCTTCGGGTTCAAGGTCTCCCGTTCGTACTATCGAAGCGGCTTTATCTCGGCTGCCAGATCATGGCGTTACCGTCATAAAGGTGAGCAAATTTTACCAAACGCCATGCTTTCCGAAGAATTCCGGACCAGATTTTGTGAATGGATGCGCTGCCTTAGGTTGTAAGTTGACGCCTCGTAACTTGCTGGACGTGCTGCATCGAATTGAAGCCGAATTCGGCAGGGAACGCCGGGAGAGATGGGCGGGGCGGACGCTTGACCTCGATCTTTTGGCTATTGGAGACAAGGTGTTGCCGAATGCGGAAACACAGTCGGGGTGGCAGAATCTGTCTCTGGAAGAGCAAATGCGCGTGGCGCCAGACCAGCTGATTCTCCCACACCCTCGGCTGCAGGATCGCGGCTTTGTGCTAGTTCCGCTTGTTGATGTCGCTCCAGACTGGCGCCACCCGATCCTTGGCAAGACGGTTCTGGAAATGCGCGATGCTTTGCCGAAATCCGAGTTGGAGGGCATTGTGCCGCTTTGATTTCTCGGTGATTTGGCTTGTCAATTCCAAACATACCTCCTATGTGGGGGCTTTCGTAAGCCTGCTCAGAAAACCGACTGGAGACCCCCTATGGCCCGCGTGACCGTTGAAGATTGCGTTGACAAGGTTCCGAACCGTTTCGAGTTGGTTATGCTCGCAGCGCACCGCGCCCGCGAAATCGCATCTGGTGCCTCGCTCACGATCGACCGCGACAATGACAAGAACCCCGTTGTTGCCCTGCGCGAAATCGCCGACGAGACACAGTCGGCTGATGGCCTGCGCGAGCGTCTGATCGAAGCCAACCAGACTCAGATCGAAGTTGACGAGCCGGAAGAAGATTCGATGAACCTTCTCGTGGGTGGCGGTGAGCAAGATCGCCCGGTGGACGACGATATGTCGGAAGAGAAGCTGCTCCGCGCGCTCATGGAGGCGCAGCGCCAGGGCTGATTTGACGCCTGAATGAAGGTTGCGGACTGATATGATTGCCGTTGACGACCTGATCGCTCTGGTCCGCAACTATAACCCCCGCACAAACGAGGCCCTGATCCGCGCAGCCTATGACTTTGGCCGCGAGATGCATGACGGGCAGATGCGCCAGTCGGGCGAGCCGTATTTTACCCATCCCGTTGCCGTGGCCGCGATCCTGACCGAGCAACGCCTTGATGATGCAACGATCATCACCGCTCTGCTGCACGACACCATCGAAGATACCAAGGCAAGCTATGCCGAGGTTGAGCAGCGCTTTGGCCGTGAAGTGGCCGAGCTTGTGGATGGTGTGACGAAGCTGACCAACCTGCAACTCACCTCGACCGAGACGCAGCAGGCGGAAAACTTCCGTAAGCTCCTAATGGCCATGTCGAAGGATCTGCGGGTGATCCTCGTGAAGCTGGCTGACCGTTTGCACAACATGCGGACGATCAAGGCGATGAAGCCGGAAAAGCAGGCCAAGAAAGCCCGTGAAACCATGGACATCTATGCGCCTCTGGCGGGCCGCATGGGGATGCAATGGATGCGCGAGGAACTGGAGGATCTGGCGTTCCGCGTGCTGAACAATGAAGCCCGCGCATCGATCATGCGCCGCTTCGTGACGCTCCAGAAAGAGTCTGGCGATATTATCGAGCGGATCACCGGGGATATGCGCGCCGAGATGGAGAAGGCGGGCATCGAATGCACGGTGTTTGGCCGCGCCAAGAAGCCCCACTCGATCTGGCGCAAGATGCAGGAAAAAGAGATCGGTTTCTCGCGCCTGTCCGATATCTACGGGTTCCGCGTGATCACGCAAACCGAAGAGGAGTGCTATCGCGCGCTCGGCGCAATCCACCAGCGGTGGCGCGCGGTTCCGGGGCGGTTCAAGGACTACATCAGCCAGCCGAAATCGAACGGTTATCGCTCGATCCATACGACGGTCTCGGGGCGTGACGGCAAGCGTGTGGAGGTGCAGATCCGCACCCGCCAGATGCACGAAGTGGCCGAGGCAGGCGTTGCCGCGCACTGGTCATATCGGGATGGTGTGCGCGCGCAAAACCCTTTCGCGGTTGACCCGGCAAAGTGGATCGCGACGCTCACCGAGCAGTTCAACACAGAAGAAGATCACGACGAATTCCTCGAAGCCGTGAAGCTTGAGATGTATTCGGACCAAGTGTTCTGCTTCTCTCCCAAGGGGGATGTGATCAAGCTGCCCCGCGGCGCGACGCCCATCGATTTCGCTTACGCAATCCACACGCGGATCGGTAACGCGACGGTGGGGGCGAAAATTGACGGTATGCGGGTGCCTTTGTGGACGCGCATCCGCAACGGGCAGTCGGTCGAGATCATCACGGCGGAGGGGCAGGTTCCTCAGGCGACGTGGCTCGATATTGCCTCCACGGGCAAGGCCAAGACGGCCATCAGACGGGCTTTGCGCGAAGTGGACCGCTCGCGGTTTATCAAGCTGGGAGCAGAGCTAGCCCGCTCGGCTTTCGAACACGTTGGCAAGAAGGCCACGGATAAAGTGCTGGAGCTGGCGGCGCGACATCTGCGTGTTGATGGCGGGCGCGATGAAGTTCTGGCGCGGCTTGGTTCGGCGGAGCTTTCCGCGCGGGAAGTCGTGCACGCGGTTTATCCCGAGCTTGCGCAGGGTTCGAGCGAAACGATCGAACATGACCGCGCCGTTGTCGGCATCTCGCCCGACCAGAGTTTCGCACGTGCACCCTGCTGTCAGCCATTGCCAGGGGAGCGTATCGTTGGGATCAAGGTGCGTGGTCAGGGCGTCCAGGTGCATTCGATCGATTGCGAGGCTTTGGTGCGCTTCGAAGACCAGCCTGAGCGATGGATGGATCTCCATTGGCAGGCCGGAAAGCATCCGCCTATCCATACGGCTTCCGTTCTTATCACGATGGCCAACGATGCGGGCGTTCTGGGACGAATTTGCACATTGATCGGTGAGCAGAAGGCCAATATCTCGGATTTGAACTTCGTTGATCGCAAACCTGATTTTTATCGTGTTTTGCTTGATGTAGATCTGAGAGACGTCGAGCATTTGCATTCTGTTCTTTCCGCCCTTGAGGCAGAATCGGACGTGGCAGCGATCGAGCGGTTCCGGGATCCTTCCCGGTTGAAATCCTCTGCCACCGACGGGCGGCAAGAAAGGCAAGCTGGTGGTCTTCAAGCGTCGTGATCGACGGCCGTTCTGGCAGGTCATCAAGGAGTTTTTCTGGCCCCGTGGCGGCTGGACACGAGCGGCTCATTACGTGAAGCACCGAGTACGCCGCTTGCCTGATAGCCCGGAGCGGATTGCGCGCGGGATCATGGCCGGTGTGTTCACCACGTTCACCCCGTTTTTCGGATTGCATTTTGTCATCGCGGCTTTGGTGGCGTTTGTGGTTCGGGGGAATGTGCTCGCTGCCCTCCTGTCGACCTTCTTCGGCAACCCGCTCACCTATGTGCCGATTGCGATGACTTCGCTGCGGACGGGCTATTGGATGCTTGGCCTCGAATGGGGTCGGGGCAATGTGCACGGCTCTCTCGGTGAGAAATTCGGCGATGCTTGGGGGGATTTGCACCACAATTTCCTCGCCATGTTCAGTGATGCGACAGCCGATTGGCATGGCCTTCGGCTATTTTATGACGAAGTGTTCTTTCCGTTCATGATCGGAGGGATCATTCCGGGCATCTTTGTCGGCATCATTTTCTATTACATTTCGCTCCCTCTGATCCGTGCCTACCAGCACCGTCGCAAGGGCGCGATTAAAGCGAAACTTGCGGCCTTGAAGAAAAAGGCCCAAGCGAAGGCTGACGAGCTTCGCAAACACGACTAGGGTGCGCGTCGACTCACGAATGAATGGAGTACGTATGAAACCCCTCGGACGACTTCGGCTCGGTGTGAATATCGACCACGTGGCAACTGTGCGGAATGCTCGCGGTTCGGCCTATCCCGATCCGGTGCGGGCCGCGAAACTTGCCGAAGAGGCGGGTGCAGATGGTATCACAGCGCACCTGCGCGAGGATCGGCGGCATATTTCCGACGCCGATATCGACGGATTGATGGCGAGCCTGACCACGCCGCTCAACTTCGAGATGGCGGCGACTGAGGAAATGCAGGCCATCGCCCTGCGCCACCGCCCGCATGCGGTGTGCATTGTGCCTGAGCGGCGCGAGGAACGCACAACGGAAGGGGGGCTTGAAGTGGCGCGGGAAGAGAACCGTTTGGCCCATTTCATCGCGCCCCTGCGTGATGCGGGATGCCGCGTATCGATCTTCATTGCGGCGGACCAGAAGCAGATCGAGGCGGCGCATCGCATCGGCGCACAGGTGATCGAACTGCACACGGGGGCCTATTGCGACTTCCACGCGGAAGGTCATTTCGACAAGCGCGACGCAGAGCTCGCACGTTTGCGCGACATGGCGGCCTTCGCACATTCACTCGGGCTGGAAGTGCATGCAGGCCACGGCTTGACCTATGACACCGTTGTCCCTGTCGCGGCGATGCCGGAGGTGATGGAGCTCAACATCGGGCATTTCCTGATTGGTGAAGCGATTTTCCGCGGGCTTCAGCCTGCAATCCGCGAAATGCGCCGCCTGATGGACGAGGCCCGCGCGTGATCCTCGGGATCGGCACCGATTTGGCCAATATCGAGAGGATCCAGGGCACACTGGACCGCTTCGGAGATCGTTTCCGCAATCGCGTGTTCACCGAGGCGGAACAAGCGAAAGCCGAGCGCCGCCGTGATACCGCAGGAACCTATGCGAAGCGATGGGCAGCCAAGGAAGCCTGTTCCAAGGCATTGGGCACCGGGCTGCGCATGGGTATCTCGTGGAAAGATATGGGGGTCACAAACCTCTCCTCGGGCCAGCCTGTGATGCACTTGACGGGTTGGGCGGCTGAGCGCCTGAAGGAAATGACCCCAGAGGGGTTCGAAGCAGTCGTGCATGTGACGCTGACGGATGATTTCCCTTGGGCTCAGGCCTTTGTCGTGATCGAAGCGCGTCCGCTCGATAGCCCGACGGCGGCCATGGTTGGCTTGACTCCTTCGCGCCGCCCCCGCATGTAGCGCCTGACCTTTCAGAGAGGACCGAAAATGGCGGAAAAGAAGCAGAACGCGGTGATCGAAACGATCAAGACTGTGGTTTACGCGCTGCTGATCGCAGGTGTCTTCCGGACCCTCTTCTTCCAACCGTTCTGGATCCCCTCAGGGTCTATGAAGGACACGCTGCTGATCGGCGATTTCCTTTTCGTCAACAAGATGACCTACGGTTATTCCTATGCCTCTTGCCCGAGCGTCCGCATCGGGGGCCTCAATATTGATGCCAAGGATATCTGCGGCTTCCTCGACGG
>RFUP01000005.1 GCA_009922885.1 Paracoccaceae bacterium | reverse complement strand
TGGCGTTCTGGCATAGCCCACAGCACCAAGTCCCGCGAACCAGCTTTGACGTTGGAAATCAAACCCACCGGGTTCTGTCGGCCCCGCCGGCGGCGACAGTCGGGCTTCCAAAACCACGATCTGACCCGCCTCGGGCGTGAATTCAGCGGCCTCGCCATGGAGCGCAACCCGCACGCGCCTCGGCGTTTCCTCCGGCTCAATTCCTGAAAGTTTCGGCTCCGCCAGCAGCAACCGCACTGCATCGTTGGCAGATCGATCAATCCCCACGATGCGCCCCTGCACTGGCCCGAAATAGGGTTCATCCAGAACCGGAGCCGCAACCAGATGCGCCCTTGCGACCGCCAGAGCAAACCCCATTGCAAAGAGCATCATCGCCCACCCCAATGGCGTTGCATCTTCGGCCCCCCAACGAGCGATCGCCAGACCTATGCCTTTAACCGTTAGCAATAAGCCCAGTATCGCCAGTCCGGTTCATTCGGTAGGGAAAAGTAAAATGCGATCCCGAACGCAAGGAACACGGGAACCCAATTAAATATCTCACTTCTTTGCTTAAGCCACGCGTGGATCAGCCGTTGCTTAAGCCACTGGACTTGTTCTTGCATGGGGCCACCGTTAGACAGGCGCTAATCCTTGACCGGCCTTGGTTACCGAAAGGTTAAATGCTCCCCATGACGTCACAAATTGTCACCCGATTCGCTCCTTCGCCCACAGGCTATCTCCACATTGGCGGCGGTCGCACAGCGCTTTTCAACTGGCTCTTCGCACGCGGGCGCGGCGGCAAATTCCTTCTTCGGATCGAAGACACGGACCGGGCACGCTCTACACCCGAAGCAACAGAAGCGATCCTCAAGGGCCTGACTTGGCTTGGTCTCGATTGGGATGGCGATGTGATCAGCCAGTTCGAGCGCGCACCCCGCCATGCGGAAGTGGCCTATGAGCTTCTTGCAAAGGGCAAAGCCTACAAGTGTTTCTCAACGCAGGAGGAAATCCAGGCGTTCCGCGAAGCGGCCGAGGCCGAAAAACGCTCAACGCTGTTCCGTAGTCCATGGCGCGACGCTGATCCCGCAACGCACCCCGATTCCCCCTTCGTGATCCGGATCAAAGCCCCCCAATCCGGGGAAACCGTGATCCGCGATCAAGTGCAGGGCGATGTGGTCATCAAGAACGAGCAGCTGGATGACATGGTCTTGCTGCGGTCTGACGGAACGCCCGTTTATATGTTGGCTGTGGTCGTAGACGATCACGACATGGGCGTCACCCATGTCATCCGCGGCGATGATCACCTCAACAACGCCGCCCGCCAGATGATGATCTACGAAGCCATGGGCTGGACCGTTCCCGTCTGGGCCCATATCCCGCTGATCCACGGGCCGGATGGCAAGAAACTCTCGAAACGTCACGGTGCGCTTGGCGTCGAGGAGTATCAGGCCATGGGATATCCGGCGGCAGGCATGCGCAACTATCTTGCCCGCCTTGGCTGGAGCCATGGAGACGCAGAATTCTTCACTGATGCCGAAGCCAAGGAATGGTTCAATCTCGGCGGGATCGGCCGCTCCCCCGCACGGCTCGACTTCAAAAAGCTCGAACATGTCTGCGGCCAGCATATCGCAGCCACTGAAAATGCTGCGCTGCTGCAAGAACTCGCGGCATTTTTGAGCGCGACAGATCAACCTGCATTGTCGGACATCCAGCGGCAACGCCTTTCAGATGCGATGCCTCACTTGAAAGAACGGGCCAAGACCTTCCCTGAACTGCTTGAAAAGGCAGAGTTTGCACTCGCGTCGCGACCGATACAGCCCGATGAGAAAGCCGCAGCACAACTCGATGATGTATCCCGTGGTATACTGAAAGAATTGACGCCGCAGATGCAAAATGCTAGCTGGACACGTAACGATCTAGAGACGATTGCGAACAGCTTTGCCGAAGAGCGGGAAATGAAATTCGCCCGCTTGGCTGGCCCGCTTCGGGCGGCCCTCGCCGGCAGAACAGCGACGCCTTCGGTTTTCGATATGATGCTGGTTCTTGGCCGCGATGAAACGCTGGCCAGACTGCAGGACGCGGCGAGGTAAAGGCATTATTTCTTTGCTAACGTCGGTAAGTTAGTTTGCCCCTGCGATCCGCGCAGAGGGACCATGAGGAAGGAAGACTGAGATGGAAGCCAAAAAGACTGCCAAGCTGAGCTTCGATGGCAAGGAAATCGAACTGCCGATTTACTCGCCAACGGCCGGTCCGGATGTTCTCGACATCCGAAAGCTCTACGCTCAAGGGGATGTATTCACCTACGACCCGGGCTTCACCTCGACCGCAGCCTGCGACTCGACCATCACCTTCATTGATGGTGATGAAGGTATTCTCCTCCATCGCGGTTACCCGATCGGTCAACTTGCGGCAAAATCGCATTACCTCGAAGTCTGCTATCTGCTGCTTTACGGTGAACTTCCGGACGCGAAGCAACTGGAAGACTTCGAAACGCGCGTCACCCGCCACACGATGGTGCACGAGCAGATGCACAACTTCTTCCGTGGCTTCCGTCGCGATGCGCACCCGATGGCAACGCTTGTTGGTGTGGTTGGCGCAATGTCCGCCTTCTACCACGACTCGCTCGACATCAACGATCCGTGGCAACGCGAAGTGGCGGCTATTCGCCTGATCGCCAAGCTGCCAACCATCGCTGCAATGGCATACAAATATTCGATCGGTCAGCCTTTCGTCTATCCGCGCAACGATCTCGACTATGCTGCGAATTTCTTGCACATGTGCTTCGCAGTCCCGGCGGAAAAATATAATGTTGATCCGATCCTCGCGCGTGCGATGGACCGCATCTTCATTCTCCACGCCGATCACGAGCAGAACGCCTCGACTTCGACCGTTCGCCTGGCCTCTTCCTCTGGCGCAAACCCCTTCGCCTGCATCGCGGCGGGTATTGCTTGCCTCTGGGGTCCGGCACACGGCGGTGCAAACCAAGCCTGCCTTGAGATGCTGAAGGAAATCGGTTCGGTAGATCGCATCCCTGAGTTCATCGCCCGCGCGAAAGACAAGAACGACCCGTTCCGCCTGATGGGCTTTGGCCACCGCGTTTACAAGAATTTCGACCCGCGCGCGACAGTCATGAAGCAATCCGCCGACGAAGTTCTGGATCTCCTCGGCGTCGAGAACAACCCGCTTCTGCAGGTTGCCAAGGAGCTTGAGCGCATCGCGCTTCAGGATGAGTACTTTGCAGAAAAGAAGCTCTTCCCGAACGTCGATTTCTACTCCGGCATCATCCTTGAGGCGACGGGCTTCCCGACCTCCATGTTCACGCCGATCTTCGCGCTTTCGCGTACTGTTGGCTGGATTTCGCAGTGGAAAGAGCAGATCGCTGACCCGCAGATGAAAATCGGCCGTCCGCGCCAACTCTACCTCGGTGAAACCCACCGCGACTACGTCGATATCGAGAACCGCGGATAATTCTTCCCGGCTTGGTCTAGAAAGGGCGCTCCCACTCGGAGCGCCCTTTTGTTTTGCCACGAAGCCCTAGGACAACGCCATAATGCGCGTTTTACAATTGCATTGGATCCAAAACGCAAATGGCCCACGTCAGCGACGCGGGCCATTCGGATTCCCATTGTTGTTTTGCCCGACCTCGTCGCCAAGGCACCAGCGACTTTAGCGGCCTTCGAACTTCGAGGGGCGTTTTTCAAGGAACGACAGCACGCCCTCGCGGAAGTCACGGCTCTTGCCCACTTGCCCTTGCAAGCGCCCTTCAAGTCCGAGTTGCTCCTCAAGCGAGTTGTCCCACGCACCGCGAATGGCCTCTTTGACCTTGGCATAAGCCAGCGTCGGCCCGTTGGCCAAATGCGCCGCGCGCTTCTTCCAAGTCGCTTCAAAATCTGCATCCGAAACAGCTTCCCAGATCAGGCCCCAATCGTCTGCCTGACGTGCGGAAATCTTATCGGCAAAAAGTGCCGCCCCCATTGCTTTCGCGGCCCCCATGCCGCGGGTCATCCAATAGGTTCCGCCTGCGTCCGGAATCAGACCGATCCGCGTGAAAGCCTGAAGAAAATAGGCGCTTTCTTTCGCGATCACCACGTCGGCGGCCAGCGCAAGGTTCGCCCCTGCCCCCGCTGCGGCACCATTCACGGCAGAAATCGTCGGCACGGGGCAGTCGTAAATCGCTTTGAGCATCGGGCCATATTCGTCCCGCAGCGTCCGCTCCAGATCCACCTCAGCGGCTGTCGCCCGATCCGAAAGATCTTGGCCCGAGCAGAAGGCCCGCTCGCCCGACCCTGTGATCACCAGTACACGCGCCTCTTGCCCCGCGCGCCCTGCCGCATGCGCCACTTCGGCGCGCATCTGCGTGTTCAAGGCATTCATCTTGTCAGGGCGGTTCAGCGTGAGCACCGCAACGCCGTCGGTGACTTCATAGGCGATCGTTTGGTAATCCATCGGGGTCCCTCCTCCATGCGCTGGCACCTTAACCGACCGCACGGATTGGAAAAGTAGAAACCTCACGTCATTGCTTGAGAATTTCCTGAAGCCGCGCTTCTTCTTCGGCATTCAATTTGCTGCCACCATCGGGCGAGGCCTGACGTTTCCGCAAGAAGGAAATTCCGAGGCCAAGGCCCAACAGCAACATGGCCGGGCCGGCCCCCCACAATATCCAGTTCGCGCCTCCGGTCCTCGGCTTCAACAAGACATATTCACCATACCGATCCACGATGAACGCAACGGTTTCCTCGTCGCTGTCACCCGCAACCAACCGCTCGCGCACCAGAAGCCGCAGATCGCGCGCCAGATCGGCATTCGACTCGTCAATGGCTTCGTTGCGGCACACAAGGCACCGCAACCCCTTTGATATCTCTCGCGCCCGTGCCTCTAGCGCCGGGTCGGAAAGAATTTCATCCGGTTGCACGGCAAATGCAGGTCCTATGAAGGCGGCAGCGATCAAAGCATAAACGATGGCCCTCATTCTGCCGCCACTCCTACAGCGCTGGCTTTTCTCGCCCCTGCCGCAACGCGGTAGCGGCGGTCAGTCAGGCTCATCAATCCGCCCAGAGCCATAAGGATCGCACCCGCCCATATCCAGTTCGCCAAGGGCTTGATATAGGTCCGAACCGCCCATCCCCCATCGGCCTGCGGATCGCCAATCACCAGATAGATGTCCCGCAGGATACCGTTATCGATGGCGGCTTCCGTCGTGGGCATCTGCGCCACCGGGTAGACGCGCTTTTCAGGGAAGAGCGTTGCCACTGCCTTGCCATTCCGCACCACATGCATTTCGGCCATGGTGGTGATGTAGTTCGGCCCCTGCTCGCGATGCACCTCAACCAGAGTAATCTGGTAGCCAGACACCTCGAAAGGCTCCCCGACCTTTGTCGTGCGCACATCTTCCACATCCCATGCCATGAGACCAGCAATGCCGATAAAGATGATGCCCAAGCCGCCATGCGCCAGCGCCTTGCCCCAATCCGCACGGGGAAGCCGAGCCAAGCGCCGCACACCGCCCTTTCCGGTTCGGGCCCAAATATCCACGGCCGCCCCCGCGATCAACCACGCGCCAAGGGCCAGACCAACAGGGCCGAGGGCCGAGCGGCCCGTCTGCAAGGCAAACACCAGCGCAAGCGTTGCAAAGCCCAGCACCCATGCCGGAGCAAGCTGCCGCAATGCACGTTTAACACCGCCCCTTTTCCACGGCATGATCGCCCCCAATGGAAGCACCACCGCCAAAACAATCATGAAAGGCGTGAAGGCTGCCTCGAAGAAGGGTGCCCCCACGGACAGCTTGCGATCAAAGAGCAATTCAGCAAACAGCGGCCAAAGCGTTCCAACAAAAACCACCAATGCAGAAACCGCCAGAAGGATGTTGTTCATCACAAGCGCGCTTTCGCGGCTGATCATACCAAACACGCCCTTCGCTTCCATGATCCCGGCGCGCGCCGTGAACAGCATAAGCGCCCCGCCCATGAAAAACGCGAGAATAAAAAGAATGAATACTCCTCGCTCGGGATCATTGGCGAAGGCATGGACCGACGTAATCACACCCGAACGCACGATGAACGTGCCGATAAGGCTAAAGCCGAACGCAAGGATCGCCAACAGGATGGTCCAGCTTTTCAGGCTTTCCCGCTTCTCTACCACGATGGCCGAATGCAGTAGTGCCGCCGCGATGAGCCACGGCATGAACGAGGCATTTTCAACCGGGTCCCAGAACCAGAAACCGCCCCAGCCAAGCTCGTAATAAGCCCACCAAGAGCCAAGCGCGATACCGATGGTCAGGAAAATCCACGCGGCCAATGTCCACGGGCGCACCCAACGCCCCCATGCGGCGTCCACACGTCCTTCGATCAAAGCCGCGACGGCGAAGGCAAAGGTCATCGAAAGGCCGACGTAGCCAAGATAGAGAAACGGCGGGTGGAAGGCGAGGCCCGGGTCTTGAAGCAGAGGGTTCAAATCCTGCCCATCCATGGGAGGCACCGCGAGCCGCAAGAACGGGTTCGAAGTGAACAGGATGAACGCATAAAATGCGACGGACACGCTCGCCTGAACCGCCAACACGCGCGCCCTCAATGTCGGGGGAAGATCTTGTCCGAACCAAACGGCGGACGCCCCGAAAAGGGCGAGGATCAGAACCCAAAGGAGCATTGAGCCTTCATGGTTCCCCCACACACCGGACACTTTGTAGAGCATCGGCTTGAGGGAGTGCGAGTTGTCCACCACGAGCTTAAGGCTGAAGTCCGAGGTGACAAACGCATAGGTCAGCGCCGCGAACGAAAACGCCACCAGCAAGAATTGAACCAAGGCCGCAGGTTCGGCCAAAGCCATCCAGCCCGGCCAGCGCTTATGGGCGCCGACGAGCGGCACAATAGTTTGCACGACCGCGACCAAAGCCGCGAGAATGAGGGCGAAGTGACCGAGTTCTGTAATCATGCGCGGACATTACTTTGCCCGCGCGCCATGACCAATCAGAAAACACAGGTTTTGGAGATCACTTTGTCGCGGGCTACCGCACTTCGCGCCCGTTGGTTGCCGCCTCTACTGTCCGCGATCTGCGCCAATCCTCTAGCGCCCTGTTAAGATCCCCCTTCGCCAAGAGAGCCGAACCTGTTTCGCCTTCTCCCAATTCCTGCCCCGCACGAAGGTTCTTCAACGCCTTCACGTTTTCCGCCACCAACGGTGCCAGCGCAAGATTATGCACCACGCTGGCCTGAAAGGCCTGCCCTTTTACCTGATGTCGAGCACCGAAGTAGAAGCTGATAATCGCCCCCATCAACCACCAAAGCGGTTCCGGAACGAGCGCTATGCCCTGCATCCGTTCCGCAAACCAAAGCGGGGCGACCATTGCTGAAACGAACAAGGCCAGCGTGCCCAAAGCCAGCATCGGGCGCGGCAACCTGTTGACACCATTCATAAAACGGTCGAACCGGCTTTCGCGCGTTTGACTGAACTCTTGCCGGTATTGGTCCAGCGCCGCCTCCCGAATGGCCGCATCGCGTTCCGCGCCTTCATCTGCAGGCTCCAAGAAAATCCCGGCAGTTTCGCGGATCAGATTGCGCTGCCCGCCGAAAAGCACATCGAACCCCTTTTCGATCAGTCCCATGCCGCTACCCTCGATTGGAATTCCGCTTCGGTCATATGGTAACGCGGGCTGATAAATTCCTCCGCGCGCCGAACCCATCCGCCCTTTTCGCCGCTTCTGGATCGCGCGAACTTTCGGCTCGCAGGCCGTGCATCGGCCAGTCTCAAGTAGAAGTTCCGGCGCGCGATTCCGTAGGCATCCGCCAAATATTGGGGTGCAAGCGCTGCCGCCACCTCGGCCGCCTCCACGGTCTGTGGCCCGATTGCACCGTCCACGACGATCGGATGCCCCATCTCGACCAGCAGTTGCTGCAGGATCCTGACTGCCGCGCGCCCCGCGTTCACATACATGTCGAAAACCGAGGCTTGCAGAACCGCAGGCAACGCCCGAATACCCGTCCGCTCGAAATAGTGCTCGACGAAGATCACCTCGGCATGCGCTGGCTGCAAAGTTCTCACATCGTCGATGTCGATCTTGCCATCGCGGTCGACATCAAGCCCCAAACGCTGAAGCGTTCCCAGCGTCACCCCGAAATTGGTCGGGCCGCCCGGATCGTCGGGATCGTTCACAAAGCCGCCTTCCCGAGCGACAATCTCTTTTGCAATGTCCTGAACCGTTCTCACGAAAAACCCCATGACTGGTGATCATGGGGGTCAGCATTGTTCCGGAGAGGTTAATTCTTGGAAGGCAATCCGCGCGGTCAGCTGCCGGGCGTCGTGCCTTCTTTGTAAACACCTTGCTCTTTCAACGCGTCGATAACCTCTTTGGGCATGTAGGTTTCATCGTGTTTCGCAAGAATTTCAGTAGCTTCAAAGGTGCCATTGATGTAGCGGCCTGTTCCCACCATGCCTTGGTTCTCACCGAACAGGTCCGGCAACACACCCGTGTAGACGACAGGGATCGAGGCGCCACCGTCCGTCACGTTAAAGCTGATCGTTTCACCCTGCCCCCGCACAAGTGTGCCCGTCTCAACCAACCCGCCAATACGGAATACTTCCGTGGGTCCGGGCGGGTCGGCAGCAATCTGGCTCGGCGCACGGAAGAAGTTGATGCCATCTCTCATCGCGTAACCGATCAGCACGGTTGCCCCGATCAAGGCCACCACGGCCAATGCCACGACCTGAATCCGGCGTTGCTTCTTCAAACCCTTCATAGGTCTGTCTCCTTTTCACCCAGAGCTAATCGCCGAGCCCGAAAACACAAGCCCATGCGCCGCTCCGCCGCAGCTTTAAGCCGCTTCAAACGTGATCGCCCGGCGCAAAAACTGCGTTGCCCGAGCCGAAACTCGCTTCGGATCGCCCGTTGTCAAAAACTTGCGCTGCGTTCCCGAGCCGAGCATCTCCGGGCGGCGCTTCAAATAGTCTTCCAAGCTCGAGGCCACGAGGTTGGGCTGGCTGTAAACCGAAACCTCAGGCCCCAATGCATCGCGGAACACATGCTCCATCAATGGATAATGAGTGCACCCCAAGACGGCCGCATCGGGATGCGGCATCTTGCGAAGAAGCGCATCTACATGGCTCCGCACCAGAGCTTCCGCGAGGATCAAATCACCATCCTCAATCGCATCGACCACACCGCCACAAGCCTGCGCTTCTACGTCAACGCCAATGGCGCGGAACGCGAGTTCCCGCTGGAAAGCACGGCTGCGCACCGTTGCGGGCGTGGCAAAAAGAGCCGCATGCTTCACTTCAACCTCGCGCGGCGGGCTGTTATCGCCCCAGTTGCGCTCGGTCAGGGCCTCGATCAGAGGCACGAACACCCCAAGCACGCGTTTGTTTGGTGGGATCCAAGTTTCCTGCATCCGCTTCAAAGCCGCTGCCGACGCGGTGTTGCAGGCGAGGATCACCAAATCACACCCGTCTGCCCAAATCCGCTCCACAGCGGCGCAGGTCAGATTGAAAATGTCGTCAGCATCCCGCACGCCGTAAGGCGCATGGGCATTATCGCCGTAATAGACGAAGGGCACATCCGGCAAACGCTTTTCCAGCGCATCAAGCACCGTCAAGCCACCCAGCCCGCTGTCAAAGACCCCGACTGCCATCGCCACTCGCCCTTTCCCCACCTTCGCGGCGGTGTTTCTCTTCAAATTCAAAACCGTAATCGAAGGATTTCAACGGCGTTGGAGACAACTCGTAAGTGCATTTCCGCAAAAAGTCCATCAACGCCTTGGTGTCTCCAGCCCGGCTCTCAATCTCTTGCCGCGCAATAGGCTGGCCAATCACAACACGCACAGGCGTATCCACGCGCTTGGCAAACTCCTTGATCAGAAGCCCCAAGCGCAGGGTTGAATGCAGGTGGCTCGCGATCTGGAACAGCCGGCTTGTATGACCTTCGAAATAAATCGGCACCACCGTCGCGCCGCTTTTTGCGATCATCCGCGCGGTGAACCCGCGCCAGCCCGGGTCCATCGGCTGTGAGAACGGGCGCGCCGCAGTCGACACTGTGCCGCCCGGGAAAATCCCGATGGCGCCACCCACTGCCAGATAGCGCAGCGCTTCCTTTCGCGTCGCCAGATTGAGCGCCATCGCCTCTTTCGTTTCATCAAACGAAATCGGCAGGATCACTCGCTCCAGATCGGGGGCGCGGGTGAAAACACTATTGGCAAGAATGCGAAAATCGCCCCGGACGATCGAGAGGATATGCCCCATCATAAGCCCGTCCAGAATGCCATAGGGATGGTTTGCAATCAGGATCAGCGGGCCCTCGGAGGGAATATTCTCCAGATCCCCTCCCGCCACCTCAAGGCTCAAGCCGTAGCGTTCAACGATCACATCCCAAAAGCTCCGTCCGCCTGCGACTTCGCTTTCATAGCCACGCGCCCGCCTAATAAGCCCAATGCGGCCAGTGAAATTTTCCAAGACCCGTATCAACGTCCGGCCACCCCGGGTCGAAGCGGAATTGGAATAGGTTATATCACGGGCAATCTGCCGCTCATGGGCTTGGACTCGCATCGTCACTCCGTAATCTGTCTCGGCCACCCTTTACTCTTGGCGGCCGAGTCTCGCTAGCAAAGATGACAGCCAGATGACGGATTATGGTGCGTTATTCCGCCGCCTTCCGCGCATCAGCCCCACCGGAACGGATCAAGGCGAGAAGCTCCTGCCGCCGCTTTTCAGCCTTCACGTGGTTGGCGTGTTTCACATGCCCGAACCCGCGAATCTGTAGCGGCAACTCTGCAAGCGCCACCACGGCGTCCCGCGTCGCATCGGAAAGCATAGGAAGCACTTCGCTCAAATCCGCTTCATACTGCCCGATCAAAGCCCGCTCACGCTTGCGCTCCTCCGTGCGTCCGAAAATGTCGAAGGCCGTGCCGCGCAAACCTTTCAGCTTCGCCAAGATCGCGAACGCCTTGAGCATACGTGGCCCGAACTCCTGTTTCAGAGGCTTCCCATCCGCTCCGGTCTTGCCGAGGATTGGCGGCGCGAGGTGGAATTTCACCGCGAAATCACCGTCGAACTGCTCCCGCGCCTTCTTCACCGTCTCCAAATGCAAGCGCGCCACTTCATACTCATCCTTATAGGCGAGCACCTTGTGATAGCCCTGCATCACCGCTTCTTTCACCAGCGGATCGGCTACGGAGCTCACCAAATCCCGGTATTTCGTCGCGAGTTTCACATCCTGATACTTCTCAAGGTGCGCTGCCCGATAAGCGATCCGCTCTTCGACAGACTTTGGCTGCTCCACCATTTTCGGCTCAATAAGTGCCGCAGCCCCTGCGGGATCAACAATCGCCCAACGCCCGATCGCAAAGGCCCGAAGGTTTTTCTCAACAGCCGCGCCATTGAGCCGGATCGCCTCTTCCATCGCTTCAAGTGAGAGCGGAACGAGCCCGCGCTGCCACGCAGCACCAAACACCATCATGTTCGAGAAGATCGAGTCGCCCAGAGTGACCCGCGCCAGTTCGGAGGCGTCAAAAAGCGAAAGCCCGTCCCGCAAACGTGCCTCAAGCGCTAGGCTCAGCCGATCCGTCGGAATGCGGAACTCGGTGTTGCGGGTGAAATCGCCCGTCACGATATCATGGTTGTTCACCACGGCACCGGTCCGGCCTGCCCGCGTAAGGCCGATGGTCTTCGCCCCAGCCGACACCACGAGATCACCACCGATCAGCGCATCCGCTTCACCTGTGGCCACACGCACCGCGCTGATGTCATCCGGCGAGTTGGCGATCCGGCAATGGATATGCACCGCCCCGCCCTTCTGTGCGAGGCCCGCCATCTCCATCATGCCAGCGCCTTTGCCGTCAATCTGCGCCGCCTGCGCCAACACGGCCCCTAGCGTCACAACACCAGTCCCACCAACGCCCGTGATCACCACATTCCATGTGCCCTTGATCTCGGGCAGCTTCGGCAAAGGCATATCGGGCAGATCAAGCACCGCCGTCTCAGCATTCTTCACCTGCGCGCCTTCGAGAGTGACGAACGACGGGCAGAAGCCCTTCAGGCAAGAGAAATCCTTGTTGCAATTCGACTGATCCACTGCACGTTTACGGCCGAATTCGGTTTCAACGGGCACAATAGAAACGCAGTTCGACTTTTGGCCGCAATCCCCGCAGCCCTCGCAAACATCCGTGTTGATAAACACCCGCTTGTCTGGATCAGGGAACTGGCCACGCTTGCGGCGACGGCGCTTTTCTGCTGCGCAGGTCTGGATATAGAGGATCACCGAAACGCCCTTGAGGGTCGTGCACGTCTCTTGCACTTTCGGCAACTCCGCACGCTCGAACGTCGGCACACCCGATGGGAAGCGGCCCAGATGCACGTCTTCCTTTTCGTCATAGACCACGAACAACTGTTCAACACCCATGGCCCGCACTTCGGCTGCAATCCGGTAAGCGTCCAGCCCACCCTCGTTGCGCTGTCCGCCTGTCATGGCCACGGCGTCATTGTAGAGGATCTTGTAGGTGATCGTCGTGCCCGCCGCCAAAGCCGCCCGCAGCGCCTGAATGCCGGAATGGTTATAGGTGCCATCCCCGAGGTTCTGGAACACGTGCCCGCGCTTCGAGAACAGGCTCTCCCCAATCCAGTTTGCCCCTTCGCCGCCCATATGGGTGAAGCCAAGGGTCGAGCGGTCCATCCACTGCGACATGAAATGGCACCCGATCCCCGCATAAGCACGGCTGCCCTCCGGCACACGGGTAGAGGTATTATGCGGGCAACCCGAGCAGAAATAGGCAATGCGTGATGCAATTTCTTCCGCATTGTCATTGCGCTTGGCTTCGCGGATCGCGTCGAGGCCGGACTTTACCTTCTCGGTGCCGCACCCTTCTTCAACTAGGATATCGCCCAGTTGCTCGGCAATCCATGTCGGGTCCAGTGCGCCTTTCGAAGGAAACAGTTCCTTCTCGTGCAGCCCGCCTGCCCCGCCCTTGTACCAGCCATAAACACGACGCCCCTTCCGGTCGTCAAAAATCGCTTCCTTGATCTGCACTTCGAGAAGCTTACGCTTTTCTTCCACAACGACGATCAGATCGAGCCCCTCGGCCCATTCTGTGAACGACGTCATGTCCAGTGGCCACACCTGAGCCACTTTGTAGGTCGTAATGCCCAAACGCTCCGCTTCCGCCGCATCAATCCCGAGAAGCGCCATTGAGTGCAGAAGGTCGAGCCAGTTTTTCCCTGCTGCGACGAAACCGATCTTGGCCCCTGGTTTGCCCCATACCCGCTTGTCGATCCGATTTGCTCGCGCGAACGCCTCCGCTGCAAACCGCTTATGGTCAATAAGGCGAGCTTCCTGAGCGGTCGGATTGTCGACCAGCCGGATGTTGAGCCCGTCTTTCGGCATCGGGTAATCGGTCGGCACCACCACCTGCATCCGGTCCGGTCGCGAATCCACCACGGCAGTCGCTTCCACCGTATCCTTCATCGTCTTCAGACCAACCCAGGTGCCGCTGAAGCGGCTCAACGCATAGGCATAGGCTCCAAGGTCGAGAATCTCCTGAACACCTGCAGGACTCACAATTGGCATGTAAGCATCAACCAATGCCCATTCAGACTGGTGTAGCACCGTCGAACTTTCGCCCGTGTGGTCATCGCCCATCGCAACGATCACGCCGCCGTTTTTCGAAGACCCGGCCATATTGGCATGGCGGAATACGTCACCCGAACGATCAACGCCCGGCCCTTTGCCATACCAAAGCCCGAACACGCCGTCGAACTTGCCTTCGCCACGCAATTCCGCCTGCTGCGTCCCCCATAGGGCCGTCGCCGCAAGATCTTCGTTCAGGCCTTCTTGGAATTTGACGTCATGCTCCGCCAGAACTTTTCCAGCGCGCCGCATCTGCATGTCCACCGCACCAAGGGGTGAACCTCGATACCCCGTCACGAAGCCCGCCGTATTCAGCCCCGCCGCCTTGTCGCGCGCTTTTTGCATGAGCATCAACCGCACGAGCGCTTGCGTGCCGTTCAGCATCACTGGCGACTTTGTGAGATCGAAACGGTCGTTCAAAGAAACTTTAGCAGTCGTCATACGCCGGCCTCCCCTTCCTGCTCATGACTTGATCAGTCTAGCACCATCTTAGGTCATAAATATTGACCTACAACCAAAAAAACCGTGACAACCCTACGTCACGATACTGTAAGGAGTAATTGGTACGAGTATTGAACGTGTTTAGGTAAGATCTTGGAGAAAGTTGCGAAAATGGATTGGGATAAGCTCAGAATCTTTCACGCAGTCGCGGATGCTGGCTCCCTGACCCATGCGGGCGACACGCTGCATTTAAGCCAATCTGCCGTTTCTCGGCAAATCCGCGCGCTTGAAGAAAGCCTCAACACCACGCTTTTCCACCGCCATGCACGCGGCCTGATTCTCACCGAACAGGGCGAGCTTCTTTTCGAGGCCACTTCTTCGATGGCCAAACGTCTCGACACCGCCGCCGCCCGCATTCGCGATAGTGAGGAAGAGGTGTTCGGCGAATTGCGTGTCACCACCACCACAGGATTCGGCTCCCTCTGGCTCGCCCCCCGCCTTCCCGCGCTATACGCCAAATATCCTGACCTCAAAATCGACCTCATGCTCGAAGAGCGCGTTCTCGATCTGCCGATGCGCGAGGCCGATGTCGCGATCCGTATGAAAGAACCCAGCCAGGCAGACCTCATCCGCAAGCGCCTCATGGGCGTGCGGATGCGCCTCTATGCGTCGCCAGAGTATCTCGAACGCAACGGTTTACCCGAGCGCATCGAAGACATTTCGAACCATCGGCTGATTTGTCAGAATCCCACTGCGGCCCAAGTCGGTGCCGGAGCTATGCTCGTGGCACATCTGATGAGTTACGAACCGCGCTCCACTCTCAAGGTAAACAATTACTTTGGCGTCCTTCAGGGTGTGCTTTCCGGCCTCGGGATCGGTGTCCTGCCGGATTACCTCACGCAGGATTTCCCGAATCTCCAACGGGTCATGCCGGATGTCGAAAGCAGCGAAGTTCCTGTTTTCCTCGCCTATCCCGAAGAACTCCGCCACTCCAAGCGTGTCTCCGCCTTCCGCGACTTTGTGCAAGACGAGATCATCAGTTATCGCAAACAGATGAAAGATCAGGCAGTTAGCTAACTCGTTAAGCAAGTCATGCAATTGGCGCATAACGGCCATGCTGCAACTGCGGCATTATTGTGCTTGATTGGTCAGGAAGTGATGCCTAATTCATCACTTGACTGAGGCGTCGGTTTATTCCGCCTCTTTCATACCTCCCTGTTGGACTTCGGCCGAGCTTAGTGCTCGGCCTTTTTTTTGGCGCTCCCTGATCACTGCGAAAATCCATCCAGCGCGACAAAGCTACGCCTTTTTCATCGGCCTCTTTCCCCCTGCCCCCCCTTCCGCTATGACGCGCGTGAAATCGCCGTCTCGAAGGAGCCCGCCATGCAGGACCCCGCCATCACTCCCGACCTGATCGCCTCTCACGGCCTCAAGCCCGATGAGTATGAACGTATTCTCGAAATCATCGGTCGCGAGCCCACCTTCACCGAGCTTGGCATCTTCTCGGCGATGTGGAACGAGCACTGCTCCTACAAGTCTTCGAAGAAATGGCTCCGTGGCCTCCCCACCAAAGGCCCGCAAGTTATCTGCGGCCCCGGCGAGAACGCAGGCGTGGTGGATATCGGCGATGGCCAAGCCGTCATTTTCAAGATGGAAAGCCACAACCACCCCTCCTACATCGAGCCCTACCAAGGCGCGGCCACGGGTGTCGGCGGTATCCTGCGCGATGTGTTCACCATGGGCGCGCGCCCGATCGCAGCAATGAACTCGCTCTCCTTCGGCTCCCCCGACCACTGGAAAACCCGCCAACTCGTGCACGGCGTTGTTGAAGGCGTGGGCGGCTATGGCAACGCGTTTGGCGTGCCGACCGTTGGCGGCGAAGTTCGCTTCCACCCCGCCTATAACGGCAACTGCCTCGTGAACGCTTTCGCCGCAGGCCTCGCCGACAGCGACAAGATCTTCTATTCCGCAGCCTCCGGCGTCGGCATGCCCGTCGTTTACCTCGGCGCCAAAACCGGCCGTGATGGCGTTGGCGGCGCAACCATGGCCTCTGCGGAATTCGACGAGACCATCGAAGAGAAACGCCCGACCGTTCAAGTCGGCGACCCCTTCACCGAAAAGCGCCTCCTCGAAGCCTGCCTCGAATTGATGGCCTCGGGTGCTGTGATCTCCATTCAAGACATGGGTGCCGCAGGCCTCACCTGCTCCGCCGTGGAAATGGGCGACAAGGGCGGGTTGGGCATCAAACTCAACCTCGACCGCGTCCCGCAGCGTGAAGCCGCGATGACCGCCTACGAGATGATGCTTTCGGAAAGCCAAGAGCGCATGCTCATGGTTCTGAAGCCCGAGAAAGAAGCCGAAGCCAAAGCCATCTTCGACAAATGGGATCTCGATTTCGCCATCGTCGGCGAAACCATCCCTGAAGACCGCTTCCTCATTCTCCACGGCAATGTCGTGAAGGCCGATCTGCCGCTTTCGAAACTATCGTCGAGCGCGCCGGAATACGACCGCCCGTGGGTTCTCACCCCGGCTGCGGCCGCCATGGCTCCCGTTGCGGAAGTCGACGCGATCGAAGGCCTCAAAGCCCTCATCGGCTCACCGAACTACGCCGCCAAGCAGTGGGTCTATGAGCAATACGACTCGATGGTGATGGCCGATACCGTCCGCGCGCCGGGCCTCGGCGCTGGCATCGTCCGCGTGCATGGCTCGGGCAAGGCACTGGCCTTCTCCTCCGACGTGACCCCGCGATACGTGAAAGCAAACCCGGTCGAAGGCGGCAAGCAAGCCGTCGCCGAATGCTTCCGCAACCTGATCGCTGTCGGCGCGAAGCCGCTGGCAACCACCGACAACCTCAACTTCGGCAACCCCGAAAAACCCGAAATCATGGGCCAATTCGTCGGCGCGCTGAAAGGTATCGGCGAAGCCTGCTTGGCCCTCGACACGCCCATCGTGTCGGGTAACGTCTCGCTTTATAACGAGACAGACGGCAAAGGCATCCTGCCCACTCCGACGATCTGTGCCGTCGGCATCATCGAAACCCTCAGCCGCGCTATCCTCGGTCCGGCCCAGTCGGGCGATGTGCTTCTCCTTCTTGGCGAAACCAAAGGCCACCTCGGCCAGTCCGCGCTTCTGGCCGAGCATTTCGGTCGTGAAGACGGCGATGCACCGCATGTCGATCTCGCCGCCGAAGCCGCGCACGGTGCCTTCATCCGCGACAATCACGCCGCGATCCGCGCCTGCACTGACCTCTCCGACGGGGGGCTCGCCCTCGCCGCCTTCGAGATGGCCGAAGCCGCCGGAACGGGCGTCACCGTCTCAACGACTGGCACCGCCGCCCTCTTCGGCGAGGATCAGGCCCGCTACCTGATCGCCGCCACGCAAGCCAACGCAGCCAAACTCGAAGCCGCCGCCAAGGCAGCCGGCCTTCTCTTGGCTCGTGTCGGTGCTTTCGGCGGAACCGCTGTCCGCCTTGGTGCCAGCGAAGCTCCGCTCGCCGACCTCAAGGCGCTCTACCGTGGCGCATTCGCCGCCGCGCTGGACTAAAAACAGTACGTGGCCCGGAGTGATCTGGGCCACCCGCCTCCCCATCCCAGAAAATTGGTAAAACTGGCCGGGCAGCAGGCGTTTCTAGATCAGAAGTGATCTGGAGTTTTCGCCTATGTCCTCTCGCCCGCCGCTCTTGCGCCTCGTCTATATGTCGCAGGCGCACAGAGGCATGCCACTCGAAGCCCTCTCCAGCCTCTTGGTGAAAGCCCGCGCCGCGAATGAGGCGCGCCTCATCACCGGGGCGCTTCTCTATCAGGATCAGGTGTTCTTCCAGCTTCTCGAAGGCCCCGAAGCAGAGGTCCGCGCGCTCTATTCCAAGATCAAACAAGACCCGCGCCACTTCGGCTGTCAGATCTTGCTCGACTATCAAACCAACGAACGCCTCTTCCCCGACTGGTCGATGGGCCATGCCTCAGCCACACCGGCTCAGGTCAGAGCAATCCCCGGCCTGAACGGCTTCTTCACCAGAAGCCCCTCCGCCTTCCATCTGGATGCGAAAGACGTCAACCAACTGCTTGACCTCTTCCGAGAAGGCTTGCTCACCACCAATCCGGCTTGAGCAAGCGCTTCACGGCAGAAGCCCCGCGTTATTCTGCCTCCACGATATGGATTTCATGGGTCAGAGTGGCCGAAAGCTCGAACATTTTCGACGCCGAGCAATATTTCTCGGCCGAAAGCGCAACCGCGCGCTCAACAACCGAAGACTTCAGGCTTTTCCCCGTAAAAGTGTAAATGAGCTTTACAGCCGTGAACACCTTGGGATCCTCGCTCGCGCGCTCCGCTTCCAAGGCCACCTCAACACCCGTGATCGCCGCGCGCCCTTTTTCGAGGATCATCACCACGTCGAACGCCGTGCACCCGCCCAATCCCAAGAGCATCATCTCCATCGGGCGCACCCCGATATTGCGCCCACCGGCTTCCGGCGCCCCGTCCATCACCACCGCATGGCCCGAGCCGCTTTCTCCAAGAAAAGCCCGCCCGTTGATCCAAGTCACCTTCGCTTTCATCATGCCCTCCTTTGGCCCTGCCCCGATCCATCGCCGGAAAATTCGCCCCTGTCAAAGCCATCCGCCACCCTTGCAGGGGCGCGTTGCACAGCCTAGATTTAGCCAAACAGCAGTGACCCGGAGGAAACCGTCCATGCCGATCGACGCCCACGAGATCGAAGCCCTGATCCGTGATGCATTCCCGAACGCCAAAATTCGCGTCGAAGGCGATGACGGTGCCCATTTCTCCGCTGAAGTGGTCGATGAAAGCTTCCGCACCATGAACCGCGTGCAGCAACAGCGCGCGGTCTATGCCGCCCTCAAAGGCAAGATGGACGGCCCGAATGGCGCGCTCCACGCCCTTGCCCTCACCACCAAAGCCCCTGAATGATCTGGAACAGGAAACTCAAATGTCCGACGCAAAATCCCGCATCGACGAGCTCGTAAAATCGAAAGACGTCGTGCTTTTCATGAAGGGCACCAAGATGATGCCCCAGTGCGGTTTCTCCAGCCGTGTCGCTGGCGTGCTGAACTACATGGGTGTCGATTTCACCGATGTGAACGTCCTCGAAGATGCTGACATTCGTCAGGGCATCAAGGATTACTCCGATTGGCCCACGATCCCGCAGCTTTACGTCAAAGGCGAATTCGTCGGCGGCTGCGATATCGTCACCGAAATGACCCTCTCTGGCGAGCTGGACACGCTCTTTGACGGCAATGGGGTCGATTACTCCAAAGAAGCCGCAGACAAGATCCGCGAAGCCAACGGCTGATCTGATCGGCACAGCAAAACGAAAGGGCCCCGAGGGGCCCTTTTTTATGCGCTCGCCTTCTCTTCGGCACTCTGCGCCAAGGCTTCCGCCCGTGCGGCCAGTTCGGCCAGGCTCTCGGTCACCTGTGGGGGAATCACAGGCACCTCCACCCGCTCCGGTGCGGGCGCGGGGCGGCTCTTCAGCTGCTCCACTTCCGCCTTCAGTGCCGCAATCTGCGCATTGGCTTCCTTCACACGGTCATCAAGCCCTGCCGTTCTGTCAGCCAGCATCAATCCCGCCATCAACAGCATACGCGCCTCGGGCAGCCGACCGATCTGCTCGGTCAGCACAGCCGCCTCTACATCCAGAAGCTTGGCCGCAGAAAAAAGGAAGTGCTCTTCACCTTCTTGGCAAGAAACCTCGAAAGCCCGTCCACCAATCCGGATTTCAACTTCTGGCATGGCTCAGGCCTCCTCTGTTTCCGCGTCCACTGGCTCGGCACCTTCAACAAGCGGCTTGATCGCGGCCAGAACCGCCTCGGCCTCGCCCGCATCGGCAGCCCGCTGCGCGCGCAGGGCCTCCAGTTCAGCCAGCATGGATTTGTTGATCAGATGTGGATCGGCCGCATTCTCCATCGCCGCCGTCCGCAACTCTTCCGCCGCAGCCCGAAGATCGTCATTCGCGCGGCGCAAGCGCTGCAAGTCGGCATCGAGCTTCTGCATCGCAGCCTTCGTCTCTTCGAGTTCTTTCTGAAGCGATCCACCAGCGCTCTCGCTGCGGACTTCAAACGTTCTTCCAACTGGGCATTCGCCAAACGCTCTTCCTCAAGCGCCAGCTTCAAAGCGGCCGCCTCTCCGGCATCCGCAGGGGCATTCGCCTCTTCCGCCACGCTCTCAGTCGCAGGCGCGCGCGACATCCCCTCAAGGGCGCCCCCGATCCGCTCAAGCGCCTTTGATAGGCGGCGCTCCAGTTCTGCAATATCTTGTGCTTCGCTCATTCCAGCACCTCTCCTCTGCCTCTTTTTGGCCATTCACCACGAATAAATGTTCGCGCAAAGGCTCCGGGCACCGCTCGAATCACGGCGATCCGGCATATGACCTTAAGTCTAACCAAGCGATCCGGAAAATGCGCCCTCAAAAGGCGTAATTTCCGCAAGCACTTAGGTGCGGCGCTTGATCTTCGCTAACACGGGTGGCAAACCCGCCCCGAACGCACTCCTAGTGAAGGACATTGCCCCGTGGATATCGCCGCGCTCCGTTCCGCCCATCCCGATCACTGGCGTATGGCCACCGCCATCCGCGCCCTGACGCTGGATGCAGTTGCCACCGCAAATTCCGGCCACTCCGGCATGCCCATCGGCATGGCCGATGTCGCCACGGTGCTCTTCACCAAACATCTGAAATTCGATCCCACGCAGCCCAACTGGCCGGATCGCGACCGCTTCGTGCTCTCGGCAGGCCACGGCTCGATGCTGATCTACTCGCTCCTCCACCTCACCGGTTATGCCGACATGACGATGGACGAGATCCGCAACTTCCGTCAGTGGGGCGCGCGCACCGCAGGCCACCCGGAATATGGCCACGCCGCAGGCATCGAAACCACCACGGGCCCCTTGGGCCAAGGCATCGCCACCTCGGTCGGCATGGCCATGGCCGAAGAAATCCTGCGTGGCCGCTACGGCGCCAAGATCATGGATCACCACACCTACGTCATCGCAGGTGACGGCTGCCTCATGGAAGGCGTGAGCCAAGAAGCCCTCGGCATCGCAGGCCGCCACAAACTCGGCCGCCTCATCGTGCTCTGGGATAACAACAACATCACCATCGACGGTCGCGTCGATCTCTCGGACCGCACCGATCAGGTCGCCCGCTTCCGCGCCTCCGGCTGGCACGTGCAGGAAATCGACGGCCATGACCCCGTCGCGATCGACGCCGCCATCCGTGCCGCGAAACTCACCGCCGAACCCTCGATGATCGCCTGCAAAACCCACATCGCTCTGGGCCATGCCGCGCAAGACACATCCAAGGGCCACGGCGCGCTGACCGACGCAAAACAGAACGACGCCGCCAAAGCGGGCTGGGGCTGGTCGCACGCACCCTTCGAAATCCCGGCAGATGTGAAAGCCCTCTGGGAAGCCGCAGGCCAGCGCGGTGCCGAGCCCCGCGCCGCATGGGACGCCCGCGTCGCCGCCATGCCCGCAGGCAAGCGCACCGATTTCCTCCGCTCTTTCGCAGGTGACGCACCGGCCAAACTCGCCGCAGCCGTTCGCGGGTTTAAAAAACAGGTCAGTGAAACCACCCCCAAGGTGGCCACCCGTAAATCCTCCGAAATGGTGCTCGAAGTCATCAACCCCGTCATGCCCGAAACCGTGGGCGGCTCGGCAGACCTGACCGGCTCGAACAACACCAAGACCGGCGATCTCGGCGTGTTCGATCTCGACAACCGCAAGGGCCGCTACGTCTACTGGGGCATCCGCGAACATGGCATGTCCGCGGCAATGAACGGCATGGCGCTGCATGGCGGTATCCGCCCCTACGGCGGCACCTTCATGGCCTTCACCGATTATGCCCGCCCGGCCATGCGCCTCGCAGCCCTGATGAAAGTCCCGACCGTTTTCGTGATGACCCACGACTCGATCGGCCTCGGCGAAGACGGCCCGACGCACCAGCCCGTCGAACACCTCGCCATCTCGCGCTCCACCCCGAACACCTGGGTCTTCCGCCCCTGTGACACCGTGGAAACCGCCGAAGCCTGGGAACTCGCGCTCTCGACCAAGGAGACCCCCTCGGTCCTCTCGCTCACCCGCCAGAACGTGAAGACGCAGCGCACCAAGCA
>RFUP01000400.1 GCA_009922885.1 Paracoccaceae bacterium | reverse complement strand
CCAGGTCGGCACCAGTCAAATCCGCAACTGCTGCCAGATCCATCGGTAAAGATCCTCCAACCAACACAGGAGGGCACGGCTTAGCTGTTCGTCTCAGACCTTTAACCAGCTTTTCGACACTTGCAAGGCTAGATTTATTGCCGATCGAGATGCAGACTGCATCATAGCGCTGTCTCGTGACCTCAGCCAATGCACGCCCCTCGCTTATGGAGAGGCAAACCGTAACTGAGATCCCCAAGCGTCGAAATTGAGATGTCGCGACCAAAGCCCCTAAAGTATGCTGGTCGTTTTCCGGGCTAATCATCAAGATGGTGCCACGCGTTCCCTTGAGATCGTCCGCGCGCCAATTGCCTGCAGTGGTTCGCAAAAGCGATTGCATCCTTGCAAAAGTGATTGTGGCCGTCAGGATGTCGATTTGTTCGTCATGCCACACTGCGCCAACGGACGCTGCCGCCTCAGGAAGATAGATGTCGACTAACACAGAGGGAGAAATGCGTAGCTTTCGTATCTCTGCGCTGAGCAGAGCCATGATTTGCGAGTCGCCAGACCTCATTGCTTGGATCAGCAGTTTCAGAACATTAGGATCAGCCTTGCGCTCTTTTGCCTGCGCGGAATCAAGTAATCCGGATATGATATGGGTGATCAGCCTTGAACGATCTCTCTCACTAAGGGCTGACTGGAAGCTCTCCGGATTGGCGGCCGTTGGGTCCATCTTGGTCTCCAGACGCGCCGCTCAGAATCGACCGAATGGCCGCCGATGGCGCTAAACATTAGTTTGAAACTAATTATTTTTTTGTCAACAAAGTTTGACATTTTTGCTGTTTCGTACTGAGGTCATTCTCCGGCTGACTGATTTTCGGCTCAATTGGTCCAGAAATTCGATCACCACCCTAAGATTGTCATCCAAAATAGTGTAAGTTTAAGTTGACACACTTTTTGTCAGCGGTAGACTTGGCCTATGGAGAAAACCGTATTCGTGCCCATTTTTGGGATGGCCATGACTTCAAGAAAACACAAACCTTTGTACACATTAGAAGAGCGTCGGCGCCGCGACGCTACGCGCTGGACTCTTGTTCAAGGCATTCTAGCACCAGTCCAGTTTCTCGCTTGTTTGGTTTCCACAATCCTTGTGCTGCACACGCTTGCCACCGGGCGGGGATACGAGCTGACCACGGCATCGATCCTGCTCAAGGTCGCGCTGCTTTATTCTATCATGGCAACAGGGGCTATTTGGGAGAAGGTAGTCTTCGGGCAGTATTTGTTTGCTCCCGCATTTTTTTGGGAAGATGTGGTCAGCTTTGTCGTGATCGCACTACACACAATCTATCTTTGGGGCTTTCTGTCGGGCTCTATGGGCGTGGAGACGCAAATGGTGGTGACGCTGGCGGCGTATGCTGCCTATGTCGTCAACGCCGCTCAGTTCTTGCTGAAGCTTCGCGCTGCGCGGCAGGACGCAAGTTTGGACTTCCGGATCAAGGAGATGCGCTCATGAACGCGCCTCTGCCAGTCACAAGCTGCGCCAGCGTCCCAGTTCTAAAGGAGCGTGGTCAACGTGAGGTGTTCTGCGGCTTGACGGGCATCTTGTGGTTGCACCGCAAGATGCAAGACGCCTTCTTTCTTGTCGTCGGCTCGCGCACCTGCGCGCATCTGCTGCAATCGGCGGCGGGCGTGATGATCTTCGCCGAGCCCCGTTTCGGCACGGCGATCCTCGAGGAAACCGACCTCGCAGGTCTTGCCGATGCCAATGACGAGCTTGACCGAGAGGTGGGCCGCCTGCTCGCGCGCCGCCCCGATATCAAGCAGCTCTTCCTCGTCGGCTCTTGCCCCTCCGAGGTGATCAAGCTGGATCTGGCGCGCGCCGCCGAACGGCTGACGAAAGAACACGCCCCCCATGTGCGGGTGCTCAACTATTCCGGCAGCGGCATCGAGACGACCTTCACCCAAGGTGAGGACGCCTGTCTTGCTTCCATGGTTCCGATCCTCCCCGGAACGGAAGAGCGCGAGCTTTTGCTTGTAGGTGCGCTGCCGGATGTCGTCGAAGATCAGGCCGTCGGCCTGTTGACAAAGATGGGCATCGGCAAGGTCCGTGTTCTGCCCGCGCCCCGCAGCGCGCAGGCGCCGGGTGTGGGGCCGAACACCGTCTTCGCCTGCCTGCAGCCCTTCCTCGGCGACACGGCGGCGGCGCTGGAACGGCGCGGCGCGCGGATGATCCAGGCCCCCTTTCCCTTCGGCGAGGAAGGCACGACCCTGTGGCTGCGCGCCATCGCCGATGAATTCGGCGTCGATGACGCGACATTCGAGGCGGTGACCGCCGCCCCCCGCGCCCGCGCGCGCACCGCGATCGCCAATGCCTCCGAGCATCTGCGCGGCAAGTCGGTGTTCTTCATGCCCGACAGCCAGTTGGAAATTCCCTTGGCCCGGTTCCTGACCCGCGAATGCGGGATG
>RFUP01000399.1 GCA_009922885.1 Paracoccaceae bacterium | reverse complement strand
ACAAAGGTGGGCAAGATTTCTCCCTTCAACAATCCCACCAGCGCATCGCGGATACGCTGGTGGGATTGTTGAAGGGAGAAATCTTGCCCACCTTTGTCGCCCCTGAAACAGGGGAGGCCCCATGAAGAAGCCAGTTCTGGGGGCCTTTCTAAACGGGGTTCCCGATGTGGAGAACCTTTTCCCTATCCTGAGCGATCTTCACGCCAGAGGCGATGTGGAGGTGAGGGTCTTCGTGACCTCGGGCCTCTGGTGGCGCGAACCGCGCGTGCGGGAAGTGCTGAAGGCAAGCAGTGTGAAGATGCTTTTGCGCCATAATCGCCTGATGAAGATGCCTTGGTATTACAAGCGCCTTCTACGCGATGTGGATGCGATGTTGGTGATTGGGGACCCAAAGATCGACACCTCGATCTTCGGCAAGCGCAGTGCGGCAATGATCCCGTTGGGAAAACCCACGTTCTGGATGCAGCACGGGGTGATACAGAACAAGATTGCCCAGACGCTCGATGGCGCGGTGACCGATTTCTATTCGGACCCGATTTTCTATTGGGTGGACCCTTCGCATCACTCGGTGGAACTTGCCCCCGGTGTGGTGGAGCGGATTAAGGTGTGCGGTTTCGTGAAGCGGCCGATCCTGCGGGTGAAGACACCCGGTGCGGCGTTTACCAATGAGTTGGCCAGATACCGGAAGCGCGTTCTTTTGTGCCACACCTTCCGGGGCGGGGAATATGACGCGGACCAGATCAACTGGGCCTATGATATGATCCGCGACTACTGCCACAAGAACCCCGATGTGGCCGTGATCGTGCGCCCGCATCGCGGCAAGGAGCGGGCGAATTACAATGCCCATGACAAGGCCTTGGCGAAGGATTGCAAGAACGCCTATTTCTCGCTCCAGCATCGCGGGCCGATGAAGGGGATGAACATGAACGATGTTTTACACCTCTCGGATTGCCTGATCTCCACGGCTTCCACCGCCATTCTGGACGGGCTTTACATGGGCAAGCCTGCGGCGATGATCGTGAACGACCGCCCACAACTGGCGACATTGCCAGAGATTACCGATGTGGAGAGCATGACGGCTTTCATAGAGGGCGGGTTCACGGCTCCCATGCAGGAGATGGTGGAGCTATACGGGGATCTGGATCGCAACATCGCCTTTGTGTGCCGCGAGATCGAAGCGGCTTTGGGTGTGACGCAGGGCTGAACTGGTGCGGGGCCTCCCGCGCAACGGAAAATAGGAGAAGGGCAGATGGTGCTCGAAGTTGAAGGCAAGCGCATTGGCGACGGCGAGAAGGCCTTCCTGATCGCGGAGTTGAGCGCCAACCACGATGGCGATCTGGAGCAGTCTTTGGCGCTCGTGGATATCGCTGCAGAGGCCGGATGGGACTCGTTCAAGCTCCAGACCTACAATGCCGACAGTCTGACGGTGAACAGCCAACACCCCTCGATGGCGATTGACCCCATTTGGGGCAAGACAAACCTCTACGAGCTTTACGAAGACGCGGCGATGCCGATGGAGTTTCACAAGCCGCTCTTTGATCGGGCGCGGGAACGGGGCATGTTGCCTTTCACCGAAGAGCTTGGCTGCTCGATCTACAAGATCGCCTCTTTCGAGCTGACCTTTGACGATCTATTGGCCGAGATCGCCCGGACCCGGAAGCCGATCATTATTTCCACCGGGATGGCGGAACTGGGAGAAGTGGAACATGCGCTCGACGTGTTCGCACAGTATGGCGCGGGCGAAGTGATCCTTCTGCATTGTGTTTCGGCCTACCCGACCCCTTATGAAGAGATCAACCTGACTGCGATGGAGACGTTGAGGGCGCGGTTCGGCAAGATGGTGGGCTTTTCGGATCACACGATCGGCGCGAAGGCTTCGATCTTTGCTGCTGCCATGGGGGCTGTGGCTATCGAGAAGCACGTGACCAACGATATGGGCCGCAAAGGGCCGGATCACCGTTTCAGCGCGACGCCGGACGTGATGGCGGAGATTGCGCAGGGTGCGAAGGACGCATGGATCGCGCGCGGGCGCGGGCAGAAGGCGACAAGTGTTTCAGAGGTTGTTTCGAAGTCGATCGGGCGGCGTTCGGCATTTGCCCTGCGCGACCTTCGGGCTGGAGAAATCATTACCGAGCAGGACTTTCGTTTTGTTCGACCGAGCGCCGGCATTCCCCCCACCGACAAGGCTTCCATGATTGGTAAGGCTTTGCAGTCAGACGTACCGAAAGGGCACCCCATTCGGTACGAAGACATTGCAGGCCAATAAGCGTTTCGATCGTTTTCAAACATGATGAGCACTGCGCAAGCCGATATCAAACTACGTCCTGCAACACTGGAGGACTGCCAATTGTTGCTGGACTGGAGAAATGATCCAACGACGCGTGGCGCATCACTTTCCACGGAAGAGATCACCTTCGAAGTTCATGGAGCGTGGTACACCGAGGCTTTGGCCAAC
>RFUP01000398.1 GCA_009922885.1 Paracoccaceae bacterium | reverse complement strand
GGTTTTGGCCTGAATTCTCAGACTTTGCGGAAGCCGCCCGTTGTGGGATCGAACCATTCGAGGGAGCCTTCTCCCGTGTCGGTCCAGAGCCCGTGCAGGGTCATCGTGCCGCTTTCCACGGCCTCTTTCACAAACGGGAAAGTCATGAGATTTTCGAGGCTTACAATAACCGCCTGCCGTTCCAGCGCGCTGCGGCGCTCGGCTTCGGGAAGCTCTTTGACCCGCTCGAAACCGGGGCGGAGGATGTCCATCCAGCGGCCCACGAAGGAGGATTTCTCCTCCAACTGCGGCGCGTGACCCGTGCACATATCGTGGCACCCGTTCACCCCACCACATTGGCTATGCCCGATCACTATAACATGTGCCACCTTGAGCGCCGTGACCGCATATTCCACCGCCGCCGAAGTCCCGTGCTGCAACCCATCCGGCTTATGCGGCGGCACAAGGTTCGCGATGTTGCGGTGAATAAAGAATTCGCCCTGATCCGCCCCGAAAATCGAGGTCACATGCACGCGGCTGTCGCAGCAGGAAATCACCATCGCGCGCGGATGCTGGCCGTGATCCGCGAGGTGGCGATACCACGCCTGGTTCTCTTGATAGGTCGTCGCCTTCCACCCCTGATAGCGCTGCACCAGATAATTCGGCAGTGGCTTTGCAAGGTTCATCTCGGAGGCTCCTGTTTCCAGCACATACGGTCCATTTAAGCCGTATTCGCGGAAAGTTGGATGGAAAACAAGCGCGGGCAGCAATCTTTTGGGAAGGGTTTTCACCACAGGATGCGCGAAGCCGTGGGGGCAGAAGTGAGGGTGAAGCTTTGGAACGGGTAACTATTCTAGCATTGAAAGAAGCTGTGCGCGTGGATGCGGACAGGTTGGCGGGCATGTATGCCCAACTGGGTGAGCGCAGCGCCGAAGACGCGGTTTGCCGCGCGATGGAGGATCTGGCCGTTCGCCTTTCCTCGGCAGAACGGATGCATCGCGCAGGCGATTGGGGGGGCTTGGCCGCTGCGGCGCGCGGCATCCAGCCCATTGCAACCGAAATCGGAATGCCGCTTCTTGGGCAAGTCACGCGCGATGTGTGTGCCTGTATCGAAAGCGGCGATGCCATTGCCCTCGGAGCTACGCTCGCGCGGCTCTTGAGGGTGGGCGAACGCTCGCTTTACGCGGTCTGGGATTTGCAGGATCTCTCGATCTAATCGGGGTCTTGCAGGCGCCGCTGGCTCGTCTAGGCTGCAGCTATATTTCAGCCACGGAGGGGACTATGGCTCAGGGTCCGGGTTTTGCGGCAGAAGCCGACGGTGCAGTTCCGCTCTATTTCGTAGAAACCGCCGAGTGGGACGCCTTTCTGAATGGCCCGGGCGCGGGTGCTGCCGCATGGGCGGACACCACGGGCTTCAAGCCACAGATCGGCAAATCCCTTCTGGTGCCAAACGCGGATGGCACACTTGCCATGGCCATTGTCGGGCGGGGTGATGAAAAGCAGCGCCGCCGCGTGCGCTTCACTCTGGCGGGAGGCTTCGCGCAACTGCCCAAGGGCACATATGCCTTGGCTACCGATCTGCCGACCGAAGAGCTCGAAAGGGAGGCCTTGGGCTGCCTCCTCACCGCCTATGCGTTTGATCGCTACCGCGCTCAGTCCGGCGCTTCCGCACGCCTCGTTGCGCCGAAAGGCCTCGACGCGAAGCGCCTGCAGATCCTCGCAGAAGCCGAATTCCTGACCCGTGATCTGGTCAACACGCCCACCGCCGATATGGGCCCCGCCCATCTGCAAGCCGCCGCCGAAGCGCTGGCCGCAGAACATGGCGCAACCTGTTCAGCAATCATCGGTGACGCGCTTATTGAACAGAATTTCCCGATGATCCACGCGGTTGGTCGCGCTGCCGCGCCGGAAAACGCGCCGCGCCTGATCGAGATGCGCTGGGGCAAGAGCGGCCCCACGCTCACGCTCGTCGGCAAAGGTGTTTGCTTCGATACGGGCGGTCTCGACATCAAGCCGGCCGCCTCCATGGGTCTCATGAAGAAAGACATGGGCGGCGCGGCCAATGTGCTGGGCCTTGCCCATATGATCATGGCGCTCGGCCTGCCAATCCGCTTGCGCGTTCTGATCCCTGCGGTGGAAAACGCCATTTCCGGTAACAGCTTCCGCCCTCAGGATATCCTGACGAGCCGCAAGGGCCTCACCGTCGAGATCAACAATACCGATGCCGAAGGCCGCCTCGTTTTGGCCGATGCGCTGGCCTACGGGGCGGAAGAATCGCCCGACATGATGGTATCGATGGCCACTCTCACGGGTGCGGCACGCGTGGCTGTCGGGCCAGATCTCGCCCCCTATTACACGGACGCCCCGGACATCGTTGCCGCGCTTGAAACGGCAGCGGCCGCTATGGCCGATCCGGTCTGGCGGATGCCCTTCTGGGAACCTTATGAGGCGGATATCGAGCCGGGGATTGCCGATCTGGAC
>RFUP01000397.1 GCA_009922885.1 Paracoccaceae bacterium | reverse complement strand
CAGGGAACGGCAGTGACGCAAAACCAATCGGCGACCACTGCGGAAAAGATTGAGGGCCTGCGGGACGTGCCGGGCTTTGCCGACATTTACCTGCATAGAGGCAAGGCGCCTGAAGTCGGGGCGCGGCTGGTTCAGTCTGCCTTGGGCCGGACGCTTGAGGCAATTGGGTGGCGGGGTGCCGAGGCCTTCTATCGTGGCGATATTGCTGAAGCGCATGGACGCTTTCTGGCCGAGCACGGCAGCCCACTGCGCGCGTCGGATCTAGCCGCCTATGCGCCCGAGGTTCAGAAACCCTTGGAAATAAAGACATCGCTTGGCCGCCTCTACAACATGGGGCCGCCGACGCAGGGCATGTCTGCGCTGGCTATCCTGGGTATCTTCGACCGTCTTGGCGTGGCAAAGGGTGAGGAGTTCGCGCATATCCACGGCCTCGTCGAGGCTACCAAGCAAGCCTTCATCGCTCGGAACGCGGAGCTCGGAGATCCGGCAACGATGCGGAAGCCCGCAGAGGCGTTTCTTGCCGATGCGGTACTTGACAGGGGTGCCGGCGCTATTGATATGGCGCGTGCTCTGCCCTGGCCGTATGTGGCGAAAGAGGGCGACACGATCTGGATGGGGGCCGCGGACGCGGACGGCATGGTCGTGAGCTTCATACAGTCGGTCTACTGGGAATTTGGTTCGGGCCTCACCTGCCCGGAAACGGGGGTTGTGTTTCAGAACCGCGGGGCTGGGTTCTCGTTGCTGCCGGGGCCAAACCAACTAGCTCCAGGCAAAAGGCCATTCCACACTTTGAACCCCGCACTTGCGCATCTTAATGATGGCCGCGTCATGGCCTACGGTACGATGGGAGGCGAGGGGCAGCCGCAGACGCAGGCTGCGTTGTTTAGCCGGTATGCACAGTTCGGCATGCCGCTGCAGCAGGCAATCACCCGGGCTCGCTGGCTTCTGGGCCGAACTTGGGGCGACGACACGACCAGCCTGAAGATCGAGGCGAATTTCGACCTGGACGTGGTGGCGGCGCTAAAGGCGGCGGGTCACGAGGTTGAGCTTGTGCCACCCGCCAACAGCATAATGGGTCATGCGGGCGCGGTCGTGCGCCATGCCGATGGCCGGATCGAAGCTGCTAACGACCCGCGCTCGGACGGCGCGGCTCTTGCCATTTAACAATGAAGGACCAAACAATGAGCGAAACGATTGCCACCCTGATAGCGGGGCATGGCGCTGAGAGCAACGCCATCGGTGCGCCGGATCGCAGCTGGCTGACCTATGGTGGTCTGCGCGACCTTTCGGCGCGCGTGGCCGAGCAGTTGCACGGCTTCGGCATTGGGCGCGGTGACCGGGTGGCGATCGTGCTGGAAAACGGACCCGAGATGGCCTCCGCCTTCGTCACCGTGGCGCAGGCGGCGGTGACAGCACCGCTCAATCCCGCTTATCGTCAAGACGAGTACGAGTTCTACCTCGAAGACTTGAAGGCCAAGGCGCTGATTTTAGCCGACGACTATGACGGACCGGCCCTACCTGCGGCTGCGAAGTTCGGCGTCGCGATCCTGCGCTTGTCGGTGCCGGCGGGCGCGCCTGCGGGAGCGTTTACCCTGTCCGCCGAAAAGGCCGGAACGGCCGATACGGCCGCGCCTGAGGTTGGCGATGTTGCGCTGATCCTGCACACATCAGGCACCACCTCGCGCCCTAAGATCGTGCCGCTATTACAGTCGAACATCGGCGCCTCGGCTCGGAGCATCGCCCATTCGCTGGCGCTGACGTCGGAAGACCGGTGCCTCAACATGATGCCGCTCTTCCACATCCATGGGCTGGTGGCGGCGGTGTCGGCGACACTGGCGGCGGGTGGTCAGGTCTGGTGTGCGCCGGGGTTCAATGCGCTGAAGTTTTTCTCGTGGCTCGATGATGCCCGCCCCACTTGGTACACGGCTGTGCCGACTATGCATCAAGCGATCCTCGCCCGCTCAGGCCGCAATTCCGAGATCATCGAGCGGGCGCCGCTTCGGTTCCTGCGGTCGTCATCTGCCTCGCTGCCGGCGCCGGTGATGGAAGAACTGGCCGCCACCTTCAGGGCGCCGGTGATCGAGGCCTATGGAATGACCGAGGCTGCGCATCAGATGTGCTGCAACCCGCTGCCGCCACGAGCGCAGAAACCGGGGTCAGTGGGTGTCGCCGCTGGGCCCGAGGTACGGATCGCGTCGGAAAGCGAGAACCGGCTGCTTGAAGGTGGTGTAGGCGAGATTGTGATCTCCGGGCCGAACGTGACGCCCGGCTATGAGGGCAACCTTAAGGCCAATATTGACAATTTCTTTGAGGCGGGTGGCAAACGCTGGTTCCGCACTGGCGATCAAGGTGCCTTCGATGGCGATGGGTACCTGTCCCTGACCGGGCGCCTGAAGGAGATTATCAACCGCGGCGGCGAGAAGATCAGCCCGCTGGAGGTCGACGCAGTGCTGCTCACGCA
>RFUP01000396.1 GCA_009922885.1 Paracoccaceae bacterium | reverse complement strand
CTACCTCGTTGCCAGTGGCGACTATGCCATCGTCGACGGCGAGCGGGGGATGGTGATCCTCACGTCGACGGCAACGCACGGAAGTTGGACCACCGGGAAGCGTGCGATCAAGGCAAGCTATACGGCAGGCTACGCCACCGTTCCCGACTGGCTACAACATGCCGCCCGGATCACGGTGCGCGCGCTCTACGATCTTCGGAACTCCCAGGGCAAAGAAAACAAGTCGGAAGGCGGGGTAAACGTGGCTTTCACCAAGCCCGCCGCCATTCCTGATGAGGCCATTCAGATCCTCGCTCCCCATCGCCTCCCCCGTGCCCTGGAGCCGTCGTGAACGATCCGGCACAAGGGACGGGACTCACCGACCGGCTTGCGGCCGTGCAGGCGCAACTTCGGGTAGGGCTCCGCAAGGAGATCACACGCGCCGCACTATTGGGCGAACGAGCGGCAAAGTTGTTGCTGACCGGCCAGTCGCTACACGTCCGCTCCGGTCGCCTCCGGGCGTCTGTGCAGTCCGAGGTGAAGGAGGAGGGGGGTGGATGGGATCTTGCCCTTCGCGCCGGGGGTGGCGCGCGCGATGTCCGCTACGCCCGAATTCACGAGGAGGGCGGGGTCATCCGGCCCGTGAACGCGAAGTTTCTGGCGATCCCTCTGCCGATTGCCCGGACGGTGGCGGGCGTGTCGCGCTATGCCAGTCCTCGTCAGGTGCCGGTGCCGCTCCGTTTCGCCCAATCCAAGGGCGGAAATCCGCTTTTGGTGGAGGCGAAAGGCAAGAACGCGGGACGCCCGTGGTTCGTGCTGCGGAAATCGGTTCGGATGCCTGCCCGCCCCTATCTGGCCCCTGCGCTGGCACAGGTGGAGGCCATGCTTCCAGAGCGCCTTGAAAGCCTGCTGCAGCGCGCTATAGAGGCGCCCCTATGAGTACCTCCACCTCCATCCTCCAGGCCATTGAAGCGGCGCTACAGGGCGTCTCCGGGCTATCCGCTGAGCGGGTGGTGAGGGGCTTCCCCGGGGATGGCCCGTCGCCTCCGGTGGCGTGGATCGCGGCTGACCAGTTGACCAGCGAACCCGGCCCGGATTTGTCTGGCACCTCCCGCGTGCTCTCCGTGTCCGTGTGGGCGTCCCCGGCAACGGATGGATCGACACACGGGGCGCGGGAAGATGCCTGCTTCAATCTGATGGATCTGATGATTTCGGCCATCGAAAATAGCAGCACCCTCCTCAATCTCCTGATCGCCGCCCCGATCTGCGGTGCCCGTGCCGACGTTGCCGGTGCAGGCGGCCCCGGCACCCCGCTGATCGTGGTGGTGGTGGAGTGCCGCTACCAAGAAACCTATGGAGATGGCGTATGAGTTGGACCCGCGTTCTCCGAACTGCTACGTTCTACGTGCCGAAAAAGCGGGCGTCGATTTCGCTGGATTCCGTGGACACGTCAAGCGATTACACAATCACGATCCCGCGCGACTGGTCGGATTTCTGGGATGACGTGGATTCCTCCGGCTTGGAGGTGGAAGTTACCGATGCAGATGGAGTCACGACACTGACCTATCAGTGGTCGTCCTTCACCAAATCGACCCGGACGGGCGTGCTTCAGATCGACAACTACACATCACCCGTGAATGGCGTAGCGCAGATCTGGCTTTATTGGGGGATGAGTGGCGCGACGAGTGGATCGGGGTCGTTCGTCGCGTCCTCCCCTCGGAGCGGCTACGTGGACCTCGGAGACGTGGTGAACCCCATCGCCACCCTTCCGGAGCGGCCAGGGGACACCAAGCCTCAGCACCTCATCTCCAAGGCATCGGGGGAGACGATATGGGTCTGGATGGACCTCGGGAAAGAGCTGGTCAAACGCGACCAGGTTTCGGATGAGCATCGCCAGTGGGAGGAGATCGATGGGATCTCCTACTCGGTCACGCTGGCCGGATCCGCTCAAGGCGGCATGGTATCGGCCGCCTCTGTGCGGGTCCATGAAGGCCGCTACATCCGGGTTCCAGTTCTGGCCGGATCTTCTGGCACGGATTACACGCTTTCTATCACTGTTTCCACCACATATCCATTTCAGAATACCGGACGAACGCTGGTGCGGCGCGCACTTCTCCGGGTTCTTGACGTATCGGAGGCATAATGGCGGTTCCTCTTGGTCTTCTGACACAGGCTTCCTTCGCAGTTGAGGTGACCCCCGGCACTGCGGTATCCCCGCGTACCGTCGGGATGCGGCTCACCTCCAACGATCTGGCGCCCAAACTCAAATCGTCGGCATTGAAGAACCTCACCGGCGATGGCACGGTTCCGATTTCCACCGGCCCGTTGCAGGAGTCCATCGAAGTCGGCGGGTCGCTGAAGGCGCAAGCCTGCTACCAGGGCGGCGCGCTCGGGTTGCTCCTGGAGCTCGCGATGGGCACCGGGAGCGTGACTACCACCGGCACCGGCCCCTACGACCACACGATGGTCCTCACCGCGACGCAGGACACCGTCACGATTGCCTCCGAACGC